>JABXJS010000205.1 GCA_013538855.1 Herpetosiphonaceae bacterium | reverse complement strand
AGGACCATGGTGTCGAGGCTGGCGACGCTGCTCTGGGTCTGGCGGAAGGCCAGGCTGTCCTTGATGACGACCGGTGTGCCGCCAGCCGGGGTGACGGTGGCGCGATAGGTGTGGCTGGCGACGTCGATGTCCATGCGAATGTGGTAGGTCGCACCGGCCTCGTAGTGCAGCGGGGTCGGGGCATCGATGTAGAGGCTGCCATCGCGGGCCTTGATGGTGCCGGAGTTGTCATCGAAGAGCACGATGGCGGCGAGGCTGTCCCACGCGCCGCTGGTTGGCGCGCCATTGGCGACGGCGAAGGCCCCCGAGGTGGCGGCGGCCGGCGGCGTCAGATCGGCCTCGACCGTGAAGGAGCCGCTCTGGGCGCTGCTGAGCGGCAGCGAGCGCCAGTTGGTGGTGGTCGCCTGGAGACAGCCCGGCGGCAGCGCAGACTGGTACTCATCGGCACCAACATCGTAGGCGCTGCCAGCTGGGCGCGGCTGCTGATCGTAGTCGCTGGGCACTTGGCTCAGGCTGCGGCCCTGGTCAATAGCCGGCGACCCTGCTTGGAGATGGAAGTCGCTGGTGCTGACCAGGCCCGCCGCGCTTGGGCTGCTGTAGTACAAGTTGTTCTGCGGGCTGCAGGGCGCATCGCTAGCAGTGCCGCCGACCAAGAGGTTATTAGCGTTGACGCAGGTCTGAGTCAGACCGGCCACGATGTTGCGCGTGTTACTCACAAAGGTGTTGTTGAGCACGCTGATGCTCTGCACGTCGTAGATGGTGATGCCGCGCTTCTGGTTGGCGGAGAGCCAGTTGTTGCGAATGATGATGTTCTGTGGTGGTCGCGGCAGCGCGCCTGCGCCAACGGAGATGCCGTAGATGTTATCGTAGATGCGGTTGCGCTCGATGGTCACATCGCGTGCGCCCATGTGCACCACGATGCCCTCGCCAGGCGAGCCGGTGCAGCCCATCTGGGTGTCCTCGCAGGGGCGGAAGCCGTGAATTTCATTGTCGGCCACCAGCACTGCGCCATGGGTGGTTTTGATGTCAACTCCGTTTTCGCCGATATCGTCGCTGGTGACGGTGAACGTGTTGTTGACGATGGTGATGTCGCGGATATTGCCACCGCCCTGCGTGGCGGCTGAGTCGCCCATCTGCACGCCGTCGCCGCCCATGTTGACGAAGGTGTTGTTGCGGATGGTGATGCGCTGCCCAGCCAGCGGAATGTTGACGCCGTGGGTGTCGCGGCGCTCGCTGGTGGTGCGGTTGTTCTCAAAGCGATTGTTCTCGATCACAATGTCGCTGGCGTTTTCGATGACAATAGGATCACGTGTGTAGTTGCGGAAGGTGCAGTTGCGGATCACAGCGTTGTTGACATCGCGCAGGATGAGCCGGGCGGCTCCCTGGCTGCCGTCGCGCACCTCGCCATCGCAGAGCACAGCTGCGGTGGCCTGGAGCGCTGGGGCCGCGCTGCTGTTCAGCGGGAGCAGCAGGCTGAGCAGCAAGATCAGTGGTAGCACATAGCCAGAGTGGGCTGTCCAGCGTTTGCGGAACGTTGACATCGAGCTTCCTCCTTCATCAATAAAAAGTAAAAAGTGCGTTCTGTGCTATTGCACCACGACGACCACTCTGGCTCAATAGATTTTTCTCCGCAAAAGTCTCCCAAAAATGCTGAGTCAATGCTGCAACTGCGGTACAATAGACGCACTATACTCTGGCAGCTGGCCCCGACTGCCTCTCGCTGCGCAGCCTCACGGAGACCTACTATGACGCTTTTTGATCCACAGCAGGTGATGGCAAGCGGCATGAGCTTCGGCCCCTGGCTCCAGCAAACCCGCAAAGCACATGACCTGACCCGCGAGGAATTTGCCGAGGCGATCAGCTGCTCCAGCTCGACCATTTACAAGATCGAGTCTGGTGTTCAGCGCCCATCGAAGAATCTGGCCGAGTTGATCGCCCGCTATTGGTCGATTGCGAGCGCTGATGTGGCCGCGTTTGTGCAGTTTGCCCGGGGCACGCTGACCGCTGCCCCGCCTGCGCCTGCCGTCGCGCCGCCCCCAGTGCCTGCGCTGCCCAGTGCGCTGCCAACGCCGCTCACGCCTTTGGTTGGCCGCCAGCCACAGGTCGAGCGCGGCTGTGCGCTGCTTACCGCTGCTGGTGTGCGGCTGCTCACGCTTAGCGGTGCTGGCGGCATCGGCAAGACGCGCTTAGCCCTCGCCATCGCCCAGCAGCTGCGCGCGCACTTTCCCGACGGCGTGCTGTTTGTGCCGCTGGCGGCGCTGCGCGACCCCGATGACGTGCCCATGACGCTGGTGCGCAGCCTGGGTCTCCAGCTTGGCCCCGGCCAGACGGCGCTGCTCCAGCTCAAGCGCTGGTGTGCTAGCCGCAGCTTGCTGCTGGTGCTTGATAACTTTGAGCACTTGCTCCCGGCCGCGCCGGTGCTGGTCGAGCTGCTGGCCGCTGCGCCAGAGCTGCGGCTGCTGGTCACGAGCCGCACGCGCCTGCGCCTATCTGGCGAGCACTTGCTGGTGGTGCCGCCGCTGGAGGTGCCGCCTGCTGATCTAGCCCTAGCGCCGGATAGCGTGGCGAGCGTGCCCGCAGTTGCGCTGTTCGTCGAGCGGGTGCAGTCCATCGACACCCGCTTCAGCCTCAGCGCCGCTAACCTGGCGCAGGTTGCGCTGATCTGCCGCCAGCTTGAGGGTAATCCGCTGGCCTTGGAGCTAGCGGCCGCCCGCGTGCGCGTTCTCTCGCTGCGCCTGCTTGTTGATCGGCTTGGCCAGCGCTTGTCCCTGCTGACCAACGGCCCGATCGACCTGCCCGAGCGCCATCAGAGCGTGCGGGCGACGCTGCAGTGGAGCTACGATCTGCTCACTCCGAGCGCGCAGCGCTTGCTGCACCTTCTGAGCCTGTTCGCTGGTGGGGCACGCCTCGATGCGCTGGCCGCAGTGTGGGCTGCCCAGCCCGTCGAGCTGCCGCCGCCGACGGCTGCCCTTGCGCCACAGCTGCTGCTCGAGCCGCCGATGCCGCTGCTCGACGACCTGGAGGTGCTGCTCGATAACCACCTTGTTGAGCGCTCGACGGCTGTTGCTGGCACGCTGCGCTTTGCACTGCTTGAGTCCATTCGCGAGTTTGCGCTTGAGCAGCAGCCCGCCAGTGGCGACGAACAGGCGCTGCGCCACGCCATGCTCAGCTTCTACGTTGGCCTGCTGCTGTGCGCCGAGAGCGCCCTGCACGGGCCGCAGCAGCTGCTCTGGCTGGAGCTGCTGGAGCAGGAGCACGCCACGCTGCGCGAGCTGCTGCGCTGGTCGATCGATCAGCAGCTTGGCCCGCAGGCCCTGCGCTTGAGCAGCCGCCTCGGTTGGTTTTGGAGCACCCATAGCCATCTCGCCGAGGGCCGCCGCTGGCTCGAGCAGGCCCTGGCGCTGCCGTCGCCGCCAGCTGAGCGCATCGCCGCGCTCAACGCCGCCGGTCGCCTCGCCTGCGATCAGGGCGACTACGCCGCTGCCGCCCACATGCTGGGCGAGGCGCGCCAGCTGGCCGAGCAGTCTGCCGATCAGAGCGGCTTGGCCCAGGCCCTTGATATTCTGGGCGTTGTCGAGCGCAGCCGTGGCAACTACGCCGCTGCGCAGGAGCTGCTGCTCGCCAGCAGTGCGCTCTTCGCTCAGCTCGACGACCGCCTGGGCCTGGCCCTCACCGCGAATAACTTGGGCATTGTCGCGCGTGCTGGCGGCGATGCTGCTGCCGCGCAGCACTGGTATAGCGCGAGCCTCGCGCACTTCCGCGCCCTCGGCGATCTCCAAGGCGTGGCGATGGTCCTCAACAATCTGGGCGTGCTGGCGCGCCATCAGGCCCGCTACACCGAGGCCGCCGCCTCCTACCACGAGGCGCGCACGCTCTTTCAGCAGCTGGCCGATCGGCGCGGTAGCGCGCTGACCTCCAGCAACCTCGGCCGTATCGCCCAGGAGCAGGGCGACCTCGACCAAGCGCAGGCGCTGTACCTCGCTGCTTCCGCCGACTTCGATTTGATCGGCGATCAGCTTGGCGTGGCCCACTGTGCCAACTTGCTTGGCGGCATCGCCCTCGCCCACGGCGAGCTGCATGTGGCGCGCACACGCTACTGTGAAAGCCTGCGTATGTGCCTAGAGCTGGGCGTCAAGCAGGGTGTGCTCGCTGGCTTCGAGGGCCTGTTCGACGCTGCGCAGCGCGCCGACAGCGCCGAGCAGCGCGCATGGATGGCCGTCGCCAGCGAGCGTGTTGTCGCTCTGCTGGAGCTGCCGGAGCTGCCAGAGCCGCTGGCGGCCTTTCTCGCAACTATGGATCAGCAGCTGTATCAGCAGCTCGCTAGCACCATTGCCACCTGCGATCTTCAGCAGCTCGTCACGCTCGCCTGCCGCCCCTAGCGCCCGCTCCTCTGTCGTCGCGCGGCTGTGCTTGATGGTGCATCAGCATAGCCGCAGCATCTCCGCCAGTCGCCGCGTGGTCGGCGCTGGTGCAGCGGCGACCAGCGTATTTAAAGAATTTCTTAATCAACCTCTTGACAAACGTGCAGCTTCTATGCTAAGGTCTTTGTAATTTCAATGTACTAATCTGTACGGTTATCGCTGAAATAACGCCCCAAACTCCCCAGATTTCGGCGCTTGTGTTCCTCGGTCTCTTTCATTTGTAAACTCATTGGACTAAACTGCGATGGTGTTTTAGCTGGTCTTGTTTGCAGCAACTGAACAGCTTGGCGCACACGCGCCAGCGGTGCGCGCTGCTGCGCTACCTGCACTCTTCAAGGAGGAAGCTATGCGACGTTTGTTGGCTCTGTTTGCGCTGCTCGGTGTGCTCGGCAGCCTGCTCGTTATCTGGCCCGCCCAGGCCGCTCCAGCGCCCTGGACTCCCGGCGTCACCTATCAGGTTGGCGCGCAGGCCACCTATGCCGGAAGCGTGTACGAGTGCCTCCAGGCCCACACCGCCCTCGTCGGCTGGGAGCCGCCGACCACGCCCGCGCTCTGGAAGCCGGTTAGTGGCCCAGGACCTACATCGACACCGCTGCCCACCGTCAGCAATCCCACCGCCACTGCGCCGCCCTCGCCCACCGCTGCGCCGCCCACCGCGACGCCGAGTGGCTCCGGCTGCACCGCGCCCGCCTGGAGCGCCAGCGCAATCTACACCAACGGCGCTGTGGTCGCCTACGCCGGCCATCAGTGGCGCGCACGCTGGTGGACGCAGAACGAGCCGCCTGGCTCCACTGGCGAGTGGGGCGTTTGGGCCGACCTGGGCCTCTGTGGCAATGCCACGCCGACCGCGACGCCACAGCCGACCGCGACGCCACAGCCGACCGCGACGCCACAGCCAGGCACACCAACACCGCCGCCGCCAACGGCCACACCCTGCACGCAATGTGGCGGCACCCTGCCATCAAAGATTCTGGTGGGCTACTGGCACAACTTTGACAACGGCTCGGGCTTTATCCGCCTGCGCGATGTTTCGCTCAAGTACGATGTGATCAACGTGGCCTTTGCCGAGCCAAGCGTGCCCAACGGCGCAGAGATGCGCTTTGTCCCCGACACAGGCACGACCAGCGCCGACTTCAAGGCCGACATCGCCTACCTGCACAGCCTCGGCAAAAAGGTGAACATCTCCATCGGTGGCGCAAATGCGGTGGTCGATATCAGCACGCCGCAGGCCAAACAGCAGTACATCGACAGCATGATCAGCATCATCAGCGAGTACGGCTTCGACGGCATGGACATCGATCTGGAGCACGGCATCTCGATCAGCAGCGGCGAGAGCTTTCGCAACCCGACCACGCCGCAGATCGTCAATCTGATCGCCGCCAGCCGCGCGATCGCCGACCACTTTGGCCCGCAGTTCCTGCTCACGATGGCCCCGGAGGTCGCCTATGTCCAAGGCGGCTACGCCAACTACGGCGGCATCTGGGGCGGCTACCTGCCGGTTATCTACGGCCTGCGCGATAAGCTGACCTACATTCACGTGCAGCACTACAACACCGGCAGCATCGAGGCGCTCGACGGCCGCGCCTACAGCCAGGGCACCGCCGACTTCCAGGTCGCCATGGCCGAGATGCTGCTGCAGGGCTTCCCGGTCGGCCGCAACACCAGCACCATGTTCCCGGCCCTGCGCCCCGATCAGGTCGCCATTGGCTTGCCCGCCTCGCCCAGCGGAGCCAGCGGCGGCTACACGGCCCCGGCCACCGTGCAGCAGGCGCTCGACTACCTTGTCAAAGGCCGCTCCTTCGGCGGCAGCTACGTGCTGCGCAACGCCAGCGGCTATCCACAGTTCCGCGGCCTGATGACCTGGTCGATCAACTGGGACCGCGTCAACAGCTACCAGTTCGCCAACAGCCACCGCCCCTACCTCGACGGCCTGCGCTAGCTCCCCACCCCGCGCCGCCCTGGGCTTCCCCGCTCAGGGCGGCGCGTTTTTGTGCAAACTCTTGCGCATCCACGGATCCGCCAGCATCAGGCGCGTCGCTGTTCCCGCGCCCTAAGTGTGCCTTCATCTAAGCGTGTCTCTGTATCGACACGCGGGCCGGCATGGGGCTAGTCTGGCGCAGCGCATCAAGGCATAGCGCTATGGATTTTTGATAAAAAAGCGCTGTGCTTAAGCGCCCGTGATTCAGGATGCGAGTCGGCGCTGGTGCCACCACCAACGTTCAATGGATCGGCGGCCCCGCCGCGCGGTCGGACCAGTTTCCCCCAGCCCCGGCGGTCGGTCATGGTGCGTAGGACGCAGGCCCGCATGGCTCCAACGGCGCAGAGCGCACGCCATCATCCCACAGTCAGCGGCGTGATCCAGCCTTTGAGCGCGATCCCTACGATGCGACACGTGATTTCTTTCGCTACCGTGAGCATGGGCGCTTTGGCTCGGCCTGCTCCTACGATGATTACGGCGAGGAGTCACATTCTTAATAAGGTTATGTGCCCTTAGCTGAAGCAGCGCCGACCTTGCCTTCAATCAAGATCGGCGCTTTGGGATTTGGCTGCTATGTTTGGGGCTAGGCCGCTGGCTGGAGCAGAAACTCCAGCACCAGCGGCGTGGTGTTGATCAGGGCGTGGCCTGCGCCGGGGATCAGCGTAGCGCTGACAGCGGGCGCGCAGGCTTGCAGACGCGCAGTGATTGCCGCGAGGTTGCGCATGCTGTCCTTGCTGCCACCAAGCAGCAGAATGGGCATCCTCAGGCGCGCTAGCGCGTTGTCGCTGAAGAGCGGCAGCGTGCCGATGCGCGGCTTGAACACGCTCATCATCTGCTCTAGCGCCGCTGTCACCTCGGCTGGCACCGCCTGGTCGCCAAAGAGATTCTTGATTA
Source organism: Herpetosiphonaceae bacterium (assembly GCA_013538855.1). Classification (GTDB taxonomy): domain Bacteria; phylum Chloroflexota; class Chloroflexia; order Chloroflexales; family Herpetosiphonaceae; genus OHK22. The sequence continues at coordinate 14,059 of JABXJS010000205.1, read as the reverse complement.
GCATTCTGCGCCCACGCCGCCCGAGCAGTGTTAGCGCGACTGCGCGCACCAAGAACGAGCGCTTGTCTGGCACAATCCCGCCTGGCGTCAGCAGCACCAGCCGCTCGACGCGCTCTGGCCTGCTGACCGCCAGCTTCAGCGCCGCCCAGGCTCCCTGTGAGATGCCAACGAACGTCGCTCGCTCGATCTGTAGCGCGTCAAGCACATCCTCTAGCCACTCGCTGAAGGCCGCACCGCGCCACTCAGGGCGGTTGGGGCTACTCTGACCCGCCTCGCCAAGCAGATCGACAGCGTAGACGCGGTAGTGCTGGCTGTAGGCGGCAACATCGCCAGCCCACATGCTGGAGTTGCCGCCCGCGCCGTGCAGCAGCAGCAATGGCGGCGCTGTGGGGCTGCCGCTGGCGATGACGAAGGTGTCGCCGTGGCGTGTCGGCACGTGCTGCGTTGTGTGCGGAACTGGCCAGTGCGCTAGTGCCGCTGCGTAGAGCTCAGCGACGGCCTGCGCTCCCGCTGGTGTTTTATACAGGCTCATGCTGTTGACCGCGCTCATAGGTTTTGCCTTTCTAGCCGCTCTCCAGCGGCTGCGATCTGCTTGTATGGTCAGCGTGTTGCTGTGTCTGTATCCCGCTGGTACAGCGACTCCGCAGCCGCTGCTGGCCCGCCATATGGTTCGGTGGTGTGGTGGTCTATGCTGGGCTGGCTGCATGCGCCGCTGGCTGTGATCTGCTCACATGGACTGGTGTTTGGATGGATGCCGCAGCCGCATATGCTGCTTCGACACAGGTTTCTTGCTAGCGTGCTTCGGCGTCAGCCATGCTGTGATCGTTTTTTCCACCGTGCAGCGCGATCAGCCTAGCGCTGCCAGTATTTTTTACTGCTTGGCGCTAGGTGGTGTGTCAGGTATGCTCGGGCTGCTGCGCGGTCTGGCGGCTGGCGCACCCAGCGCCACTCGTGCTGAGCTGTGCGCGTTAGGTATTGGGCATGCTGTGTGGCCCGTGCAGACCGCGCAGCGTTGTACAAGTGTGCAGCAGGGTCGGCTTTGGCGGCTGGCGTGGAGCTGGCGCACCCAGCGCCACTCGTGCCGAGCTGTGCGCGTTAGGTATTGGGCATGCTGTGTGGCCCGCAGTGTTGTGCAAGCATGCGGTGTGCGGCTACGGCTGCTGCGCGGTCTGGCGGCTGGAGTGGAGCTGGCGCACCCAGCGCAGCTCGTGCTCGTAGAGCGCTAGCCAGTGCTGCGCGACATGGGTGCGCAGGCTGCTGGCGGCATGGGCTTGATCGAGGCCGAGGGTGCGGCGCGCCTGCTCGCGCAGCAGCAGCACATGCGTCTGTAGCTCGTCGGCATAGGCGGCGAGCATCTGATCGAGCGCAGCGGCGTCGAGTTGGTCGGCCCAGAGCAGCTGGAGCAGCAGCGGGCTGCGTAGCTGCGGCAGCTCTGGCGGGCTGGCGAGCCACTCGCGCAGCACGGCATGGCCAGCGGCGCTGAGGGTGTAGATTTTGCGCGGCGGCTTGCTCTCCTGCTGCTCGACCTCGATGGTGACAAGCTGCTCTTGGTGCAGCTGCACCAGCGTGCGGTAGATCTGGTTGTTGTTGCCTGACCAGTGCAGCAGATCGGAGCTGGAGAACTTTTTTTTGAGATCGTAGCCTGTGAGTGGCTCCTCGCTGAGCAGCCCCAGAATGACGTACTTGATTGACATATGCTGCACCTCGTCGGTTCTAGTCGTTGCTATGTGTGCGCGTCTTGCATCGCTGCACGCCGCTGTGGCCCGTAGTCCCGGCTGCCGCTATGGTGCCGCCTGCGCACAGCCCATGCAAGATCGAAGTTTGTTTAGATGTTTTTGATCATAGGTTCCAATGAACCTATTCTATCTGTATCATATGAAGTTGTCAAGCTACAATGTCGAAGCTCAGGCTGCATCTACGCCGAACGCTGTATTTCCGCGCCAGCGGTGATCTACTCCACCGTGCGACCGATACCATCAGTATGTAGTCTCTTTAGAATGCAGTGATGCCTTTTCACGGAGTAGAAAGAAGATCGTTATGAATGTGCACCTTGCGTCACCGCGCGCTCATGCGGACTATACGGCTATTGCTGCCCTACACAATGCTGTGGTTGCCGATCCGATCAGCGCCGACGAGTTGTATGCAGCAGAGCAAGCTGATTCCAGTCAACACCGCCGTATGATCATCCTTGATTCTGCCGATCAGATCCTGGGCACCAGCGTCACGCGGCCACTGGCCGCATTGCCTGGAACATACTATGCCAACGTCAGCGTGGCTCTGGCCGCACGCCAGCATGGGCTTGGCCGCAAGCTATACGCCGATCTAGAGGCGTTTGCGCTGGCTGCTGGGGCGCAGGCGCTGTATGGCTCGTGCTCCGACCAAGACGGCGCTGCGTATGCCTTTGCGGAGGCGTGCGGGTTTACCCTTGCTCAACACTGGCGCTACTTTGCGCTTGATCTCGCCACGTTTGATTCTGCACGGTTTCAGCCGACAATTGCGCAGGTTACAGCGCAAGGCATTCGCTTTTTTAGCCTGGCTGATGTGGGCAATACGCCTGAGAATCAGCAGAAGCTCTACAATCTCAATCGCTCCACCAGCCTCGATGCCCCTGGCGAAGATAGTTTTCCCGCGCTTGAGGAGTTCATCAGCGATATTTGTCTGGCCGACTGGTTCCGCCCCGACGGCCAGATCATCGCTGCTGCTGGCGATGACTGGATCGGCCTTGGCGCGGTGAGCCTTGATGGCGCGACGGCCCACAATGCGTTTACTGGCGTTTTGCAGACCTATCGCCGCAGGCATATTGCCGAAGCGCTCGTGCTGCACATCATCGACTACGCGCAGCGTCACGCTGCTACATCCCTTCAGGTCTTCAATGACGCCCGCAACGTTGGCATGATCGGCCTACAAACAAAGCTCGGCTATCAGCCTATCCCTGGCCGCTATGTGCTCACGAAACAGCTCGCTCGGTGATCGCGCTGCGCACGCTGTATGCGGCGCTAGCTCAAGGCTGGGTGGCTTTTTCCCGCGGCGCCTAGGGCCAGCGGCGCAGCAGGTATGGCTGAAGCGCGGCCATGCTGCGATGCTGGCCGGTGTGCTGGCGTGTCTGCTGCTTGGTCGATCTTCGGCAGCGGGACAGGTCTCACGCCCGCTCGTGCTGGGCGCGCCCGCTGGCTCGTGGCGAGCGATCGGCGGCTGCGCGGCGCAGGCGGTGTTGGTGTCCGCCGCATGGAGCGCTGGTTCTGCGGGGCCGCCCAAGCAGGTGCAAGAAACGCGGCTCCGCGAGTGCTGTGGATCGCGCTGCTCAGCGCCGCTGGCGCAGGATGCTTGTCGCCGTCAGGGGGCGACAGGTGGCCCAACCTAAGCGCTAGGCAATCGCAGGCTACGTGCGTGACGGCGTGGCCCGGCGCGTGCCGCCGCCGACGTGCGCTTAACCACAGCGCAGTCGATTCATCCACATAACGTGCTAGCGCACCAAATGACAGTGGATACATGTGGATACACCGCAGAGCCAGGCGGTTTAGGCGCAGCCCCACGCCGTATCAATAATGGACAACAATGGCAGGCTCCGTGGGACACGCATAGAAAATGAGCGCGTTTCTGGCCAGATTGACGCTGAGCTAGAACATAGCTGCGTATGGATTGAGCGAGGTACCATTCGCTTTGGTTTGGTCAGGCGCGAAAAGGATGCTGCTACCGTGCCAGCAGCATCGTCAACAAGCTGTGGGAGTGTGGCACATGTGGTGATACGCTGTACCCTAGCGCTCGATCTTGTACGGCGGTGTTACCTCGGCGCAGGTGCTCGCATGGCTGTCGAGGCTGCTCCAGCCCGGCGGTGGCTGCTTGGCGTCGGCGACGAGGCCGCCGACGGCAAACCATGCGCCAGCTCGCACCGTGCTGCCGTGCTCTAGGTACCACACATCGCCCTCGTTGTGGCCGGCCTCGAAGCGAAAGGTGACGCGCGCTGAGCGGGCCTCGGTGTAGAACAGCCGCGCCTGCACGAGGCTGAACGCATGGTAGTTGGAGCGTCCATCATACGTGACGCGCTCAATCTCGTAGCGCTGCACAGGCGCTGTGGCGACCGGCGGGTAGCTGCCGGCGCAGGCGGCGAGCGTGGCATCCAAATAGTAGCGCAGCGTCTCCTCCGGCCGTTCAGCGACGAGACCCGCTGGTGGTTGCTCGACGCGCGGGTCGTAGGTGTAGACACCGCTGAACAGCTGCCAGGCGGGGTTGAGTGGCGCAGGCAGCCCGAGCAGCAGCCCGCTACAGAGCAGCAGCCCGCTACAGAGCAGCAGCAGTCCAACAATACTCGATACGACAAGCATACGGCGGTAGCGCATATGACGACTGATTATCCTTCTCCATGGTGCGTAGCGCTGTTTTAGCAAGTGTCGGAGAGCGTGTCAAATCCTCATGGTCCACAGCGCATCGGCCAGGACAGATAGCGGGGCTGGGGTACTCAGCCGCCTGAGGCGTCTCAGTGGCGAAGGAGGGGTGGCGAAAGTCCATCTTAAGACTCTGGAGGTTTCGGGCTGCATGGCGCTATAGTTGGTGCCATAATCGTTGATGGAGCAGAGTAGCAGATCGTCGCTGCCCAGAGAGCTGCCGTAGCTGAGATGGCAGCCAGCGGCCCTGTGAACGACACTCTAGAGAGCGAGCGCCAAACGCTCGACGGTTCGCCGCCGTTATCCGGCCTAGAGGCTGCGCCCAGCTGGGCATAGCAAAGTGCGGTGGCACCACGATGATCCCTCTCGTCCGCATGCGGAGAGGGATTATGATTTTTAGGAGGTGCCGTATGCGAATCTGGTCGCACGAGCTATTGGCCCATGCTGGCACGGAGGTTGAGGTGTGTGGTGCGCTGCATGCGCTGCGCGAGCTAAAACAGGTCACGTTTTTGATCCTGCGCGATGGGTGTGGGCTGATCCAGGTGGTGGTTGAGGATGCGCGCCTGCGCGCTGAGCTAGCACAGCTCAATGCTGAGTCGGCGCTGCGTGTGCGCGGTCGTGCGACTGCGGTGGCGCAAGCGCCTGGCGGCGTTGAGATCCATCAGCCGCACGTTGAGGTGGTGAGCGCGGCGCTTGAGAGTCCGCCAATCGAGCTAAACAAGCCGCGGCTCAATGTGCAGCTGGCGACGCTGCTGGAGCATGCGCCAGTGGCGCTGCGCCACCCGGTACAGCGGGCCTATCTGCGGCTGGCCAGCCTGACGATGGCGGGGTTTCGCCAGACGCTCACAGCCCAGCACTTCACCGAGATCCAGTCGCCTAAGCTGGTCGCCGGAGCCACCGAGGGTGGCGCAAACGTGTTTACCGTTGACTACTTTGAGCGCAAAGCCTACCTGGCGCAGAGTCCTCAGCTCTACAAGCAGCTGGCTGTGGGTATCTTCGAGCGTGTGTTCGAGGTGGGGCCGGTGTTTCGGGCCGAGCCACATGCCACGCCGCGCCACCTGAATCAGTACACATCACTGGATGTGGAGCTAGGCTTTATTCAAGACCACACAAGCGTGATGGCGCTGGCTACCGAGACGCTGCGTGGGATGCTGCGCTTTATCCGCGAGCACGGCCAGCGCGAGCTAGAGCTGCTGCAGCTGACCCTGCCAGAGCTACCAGCGACCATTCCCTCAATCCACTTTGCCGACGCACAGGCGCTGATTTTTGCACAGACTGGCGAGGATTGTCGCGGCGAGCCGGATCTTGCGCCAGCCCATGAGCGGTTTCTGGGTGCCTGGGCGCACGAGCAACACGGCTCTGAGTTCCTTTTCGTTGTCGGCTACCCGATGGTCAAGCGTCCGTTCTATACCCATCCGGACCCGGCACGGCCAGCGTACTCCAACAGCTTTGATCTGCTGTTCCGGGGCCTGGAGCTGGTTACTGGTGGCCAGCGGCTGCATCGCTACGCCGACTATGTGGCGGCTCTTGAGCGGCAGGGAATGTCACTGGCGCAGTTCGCTGACTACCTCAGTGCCTTCAACCATGGCATGCCGCCGCATGGCGGGTTTGCCATCGGCTTAGAGCGCTGGGTGAGTCAGCTTGCTGGGCTGGAGAATGTGCGTGCGGCCAGCCTCTTTCCCCGTGATTTGCAGCGTCTGACCCCCTAATTGCTGCCACACATTTTTGCGGCGGCGCACAGCTTGGAGAGCTGCTGCGTCGCCGCTTGCTATGCTTGGCTCTGTTAAAACTGTGCCACATGGATTGAAGATCCTAGTACTTTCGGGTATAGTATGCGCAGCAATCCCCTGCTGTGAATGTGTCTGGCAAGCAACCAAATGTATGACTCTAGCTGTCAACTTCGCCGCTATACTGCGGAGAGGTAACTCTCTTTGTTAGCTGTGCGCCACAGCCACCACACCTGGCTGGAGCGGAGCAGGCGATCTACCTACCCGAGGAGGTTTCATGGAGCGGATGACTAGTCGTTGGCGACGCCTTGTCCGTGGCTTGCATTGTGTGTTGGTTGTGCTGCTGCTGCTGGCTGTTGTGCCGCCGCATAGGGCGCAGGCGCTGACGCTGCCTGCGGAGACCGCGCAGCAGGAGGCTGCTGATGCACCGCTAGAGCAGGCGCTCAATGATCCGCTCCTGCCAGAGTCGTTTGCCAACGCCTACGGCATTACCGCCAACCTCCTCGAGAACCCTAACGCTAATCTGCAAGAGCTGCTGGCGAGCACGCCGCAGCTCAGTGGTATTGCTGTAGCGCGCTTGCCGCAGGCGCAGACAGTCGGCGCAGTGAGCGGCAATCGGCTTGATGTGGTCTACCGCGTGAGCAACAACGAGGCTCCAGCGGTGCGCGTGCCGATCAGCGTGCGCACATCGGCGTCGATCACCTCGACCGAGGCGCTGGCGCAGGCCAGCCGCGAGCGCGCCAACGACCCAAATGTCATCCGCAATGTAGTGCTCGTAAACACGCTGAGCAGCGGCGTGACCGTTGTGGACTCAAGCCTGCCCTTTAGCCAGCGCGGCGACACGGTGATCTGGCAGGTTGGCACGCTGGAGCCGCAGCGCGCGCTCGCGGTGACGGTGACGCTGGCGCTGCCGGAGCCGGTGCCCGCCTGGACGCCGCTCGACGGCGGCGCGCTGGTCTGGGGTGCGCTGCAGGGCCACAGCGTGCGCGCGCAAACAACACCGGTGCAGCTGGCCGCCGACACGCTGGAGGGCGATCCCATCGGCGACTGGCTGCGCTCCACCCCCGATGCCAACACCAGCGATCGCTATATGTTGGACCAGAGCGCCGCGCTGAGCCAGAATCCGCTGGCTTTGTTTGACTATGTGCGCGGCCTTGGCTACGAGAGCTATGTCGGCAGCTTGCGTGGCACCCGCGGCACACTGTGGAGCGGCGCTGGCAACTCGCTGGATCAGTCCAGCTTGCTGATTGCCATGCTGCGCTCCAGCGGCGTGCCCAGCCGCTACCGCCATGGCACCCTCAGCGTGGGCAACGCGCAGAGTCTGATCGCCGCCATGTTCCCGGCCGAGCAGCCCTATCGCCTGGTGGGCACCGTGCCCAGTGCGATGCTCAAGGCCAACCCGATCTCCGACACCAAGCTGCTGCAGTGGACGCGCGATCACTGGTGGGTCGAGGCCTACCTGCCGGGCTTAGGCTGGCGCGATCTCGACCCGAGCTTCGCGAGCGCGCAGGTTGGCGACCGCTTTGTCGCCGATGGTGCGCTGGCCACCGATGGCACTGACCGCATCGCCGAAGTGCCCGATAGCCTGCGCCACAAGGTTGACGTGCGCGTCAAGGTCGAGTCCTATCATCCGCTGAACCTAGGCAGCGGCGGCCTCTCGGCGAGCTACCCGCTGGCAGCGACGATCAACAGCGTCGAGGTTGTTGGCGAGCCGGTGGTGTTCAGCCACCTGGTTAGCTCCGATGTGCGCGGTGGCCTTGTGTTTTACGCCGTGCGCCACACCTATGTGCCGGTGCTCTCAATCAACGGCGTGCCGCTGGAGGGCCAGGAGTACGAGGAGCTGTTTTCGAACTTTCCCTTTGGTACGCTGATGCTCACCGGCGAGTGGCTGCAAATTACGGTCAGGACACCTGATGGCCGTACAACCACGAGCGAGCGCGAGATCTTTGATCGAGTTGGCTATGGTGCGCGCCAGTCGCCGGGCCAACAGCAGGTCGATGCCTCGATGAGCGGCGACGAGGCGGTACAGCCAACGGTTAATCAGCAGACGTTCTACTCGCTGCTGATCGCGCCCTCGATGGTCAACGAGTCGGCGATCAACAGCTCCTACAGCGAGCTTGTTGACGTTGTCGATGCCAGCCAGACGTCATTTGCGCGGCTCAAGGCGGCGGCAGACAGCGACAGCATCACCGAGAACATGCCCGAGCTGCGCGCAGCGAACACGGCGTTTGGCGAGCTGGCGCGGGCTAGCCAGCGCATGCATCTGCTGACCTACGCGCTGACATCGGACTTTAGCAGCCGTCGGCTTGGCGCAGGCTTGATGGTCAAGCCCTACTACAACGAGCCGCGGGTGCTGATGACGGCATGGGAGCGCGACCCAGAGCACGATGCTGCGCGCATCAGCTTTGATCTGCGCCACAATCCGATCCATGTGGTTGCCTATCCAGGTCAATCGTGGAGCGGTGTGATCGCCTACCGTCACGCGCGCGGCCTGATCGAGATGACGCTGGAGAGCACGATTCTCGAGCAGATGGGCCAGAGCCAGCGTGTGTCTAGTGTGTATGCTGTGTTCCGCGCTGCACGTGAGCAGGGCATTCCGCTGCTTACCCTAAGCGGCGCGAATCTTGATCAGCTGGCGCAGACCGATCTGTCACTGCAGGCCAAGGCGCGGATTACGCGCGCGCTGCAAGACCCGCTGATGGCGGTGATTGTGCCGCAGTCGATGGTCGCGATCGAGGGCAGCTCGACTGTCGGATGGCTGCTCATGAACACGTTCAACGGCGAGACGCTGGACGTGATGGAAAATGGTCAGCACCAAGCGCTCGTCGAATATGGGCTGCTGATCTCTGTGCCAGGCTACCGTGAGGCAACAATGGCGCTGATCGGTTTCCTCCAGGGCTGGGCGGCCTATGGGCTGGCCTTCTTGGCCTTCCTGCTGGAGAAGCTTCCGCTGAAGAGCTGGGGCGATGGCTGGACAACCTGTAGCGGCCCTGGCGGCCCTGGTGGTCCCGGCGGCCCTGGTGGCGGCGACCTCGGTGTCAATGAGTGGTCGCCTGGCTCCTCTGCTGGCGGCGGCGGTGGCGGTGGCGGTGGCGGTGGTGGCGGTGGCGGCACTGGCCCGCTCAATCCTGACGGCATGATCGAGCTGCTGGTGCAGCACGGCCCGCAGGATATGCGCGGTTGGAAGCTCGGCGGCGTCTCGGCGCTGCTCACCGATACGCTGGTGTTTAGCAGCAGCGCCACGCTGTGGGAGAATGTGCCGGAAGGCGCGGTCATCGCCATCTACAACGGCAACGCCGTTCCGTCGTACATCAGCGGCGAGGACCTGGACATGTCGGATGGGCGCGTCACCGTGGCCTCAACCAACAGCACCCTGTTCAGTGGCGCGTGGCCTGCGTATGATCCGGTGTGGGTGCCGCTGCCGCAGATCTGGGACAGCAGCGATATGCTGCGCTCGATGGGCGGCTATCCCGAGGGGCTGCCCTACCCTGGCCCTGGCGAAACGCTGATGTACATCGGCGACAGCGACGACCCGGCGGTGCTGAGCAATCCCGCTAACTGGGTTGTCGTTCCCGCTGCACAGAGCACGCCAGGGCAGCCCAACAGCACCGCGAACGGCCTCTGGATTGCGGACCTGCTAGCTGGGCGCTTTGATGTGATCATCAACGAGTGGTCGCAGGGACCAAGCGGCAGCCAGGCCGAGTGGGTCGAGCTGCTGGTCGCCGACGATAACGTTGATATGCGCGGCTGGCAGCTGCGCGATGGCGATGGCTCTGGCACGCTGACCTTTATCAACGATCCGATCTGGGCCGTGATGCAAAAAGGCACGCTGATCGTGATCTACAACGCTGCCGAGCGCAACGCGAACCTGCCGCCCGACGGCTACGATAGCGCCGCCAACGCGCTGACGATTCCGCACACATCAACCGTCTTTTTCACTGGCACATGGCCGGAGTTTAGCGATAGCGATGTAACCGACGGCCCGCAGCTGATCGGCTCGTCAGGCGATATTCACAGCGTGATCCCGATCTACCCTGGCCCTGGCGCGGCAATCCACTATCACAGCGCCTACGCTGATCGGCACCATATCAGCGATCCGGGCAACTGGGAGCCTGGCACCGACGGCGATGCGACGCCAGGCGACGATGGCTCTGGCGGCCCTGGCGGCCCTGGTGGTGGCGGCAGTGGCGGCGGCCAAGACTGCGACCACGGCGGCTCTGGCGGCATGCAGTCGCTGAAAGAGGTCTGGATGGAGGCGCAGGCAGAGGCGACAGTGCTGATTGGTGAGATCTCCCAGCAGCTGCTGAAGCTCTCCGAGAATCCGCTCGGCGAGTGCTCGTTCCTCAGCGGCGATTTTAGCGCCGCCTTCAGCGAGCTGGAGGGGCCAGTCGGCGCATTTGTCGGCGGCGCTGGCTATGAGGTCGAGGTCAGCGCAACGCTGAGCCTGCCCGACTACCCCGGCTGGTACAAGTGTCTCGATCAAGTTGGACCTAGCGATATCACCTATGGCCCCTACGATGACTGGAAAGAGCAGCAAGAGGACAAATACGATCGGAGCTTTACCGTTGGCTTTAAGCTTGGCGGCTTTGTTGCCGGCGCAGCGCAGGCGTACTACTTCATCTATGACATCATCGACCCGCCGGTTCCGTCTGGGCTGGCATCGCCGCTGCGGGCGATCCGCGACGGCGTACAGCAGGTCACGGCGCTGGTGCCGGTTGCCGCCGATCTGAACGCTGGCGCGCTCTCTGGCACGCTCAGCCTGGCGAGCGCAACGTTCGCTGGTCAGCATGCGCTTAGCTGGACCAGCCAGGGCCAAACTGGCGTCGCGCTGGAGCATCTGGCGACCAATGGATCGGTCTATAGCCTGGATGGTCAGCTGCTGGGCCAGGGCAGCGTGCAGGCCACAGCTGGGCGCGCAACGATTCTGACGCCTGTGACAGTACGTGCGAGCGCGCTTGGCGACTGGAGCAGCTACGCGCCTGCTGTGAGCGGTCTGGCTGCTGGCACGAGCTGGTCACAGTGGCAGCTTACCGGCGCTCCCACAGCAACACTGCTGCTTGATGGCGCGCAGGTGCGCGTCAACGGTGGCCTGCTGGCAGCGCAGCCGGTGCGCATTACGACCACAGGTGGCGTGCAGATCGGTGGCAGTCGCAGCGGCATCGCTCCGCTGTGGGACGCTCAGGTGACTGACTCGGCGCAGCGCGCCAGTATGCTGATTGGTGCAGCGCAAGGCCAGCTGACGCTCGCTGGTCAGCCGCTCGACCTCGCCAACGGTGTTGCGGTCTCCGCCTTCTCTGGCACCCTTGATCTGCACGAGACGAGTGCCGCAAGCGACACGCTCAACCTCGTTGGCCTTGGTCATGCATGGACAGCGGCGCTAACACCAGCACAGTCGTCCACGACGCCAGGCGTTGCTACCAGCTTCGCTGTGCAGTGGCACACCTCGCGCGCCGATCTCTATCGGCTGACCGTGACGCCGCCGCCTGGCTGGAGCGCAGCAGTCGCTGCCAGCGGAGCCATCACGGTGACGCCGCCGCTAGGCACGCTGCCGCAGAGCTATCCTGTCGATGTGCTGGTGCAGTCGCTGGCGCAGCCGAGCCAAGTTGTTGCCTTGCGCCACTGGATTACAACCTCTGCGATCCCTGCTGGCCTTGAGTTGGCCCTGGAGCCAGAGGCGGCGCTGACGGTGCCGTGGGGTCCACGGCGCAGCTCGAGCGTGCCGTTTTCCGCCGATGATGGCCGCATTCAGCTTCCCGACGCCGCATGGTCGGTGGTGCTCACGAACACATCGACGATTACGCGCCCGTATGCGATCACGATCAGCGGGCTGCCTGCTGGCTGGGCTGTGCTCAGCGGCGCGCCTGCTACAACGCAGGTGATCACGCTGCCGCCAGGGCTAGACGGCTCAGTTGGTCTCTACATCTCGCCAACGCTGACGACGCTGCCGCCTGCTGGCACAGCGTTTCCCTTCCAGGTCACCGCGACGGCGCTGGATAGCTCCGGCGACGCAGCGGCGATCAGCGCAACCTTCACCATGCCCGCGATTTCCTGGCCGCGGCTCTATCCTAGCCCGCGCCGTGTCTACAGCAGCCCCGGCGGTAGTGTTGAGCTGCGCGTGTGGCTTGAGAACGCTGGCAATATCGCCGACACTTACAATCTCCAGGTGACGCAGCCAATTAGCACATGGAGCGCTAATGGCGCGACGGACTTTATGCTGCTGCCCAACGCGGCCGTATCGACGACGCTGACGCTGACCACCACAACGGGTACGGTTGGGCGCACAGAGATTGTGCGGCTGACGGTGCCTGCTGGCGGCTACACGCGCTCCGCAGAGATCGAAGTGCATCTTGTCGATGCCCGCGCCCTGGCGATCTATGACGCTGGTGATGCAATCGCCGCCGCTGCGCCGGATAATGTTGTGCTGAGCAGCGCCGTCGACTTTATCGCGACCACCTCCGAGGACCTGAGCGTTGGCTGTGCTGAGCAGGCGAGCGTGGAGCAGGCTGGCACATCGGATCGGCTGCTGATGCTGCGCAACCGCCTATCTTCAGGTATTGCGGCGCTGGCTACGGCGCTTGCAGGCTGGTCGCCCTGGCTGAGCGCTACGCTTGAGCAGCTGGAGGTGCTGGCTACTGCGTCGGCAGCGCACGCGAGCTGCGGTGATCTGCTTGATGATCTGACGGTGCTAGGCACGCTCTTGGTCACGCTGAGCACGCAGGTCGAGCTGGTGCGCAATCACCATGCCGATCTGTGGTTTGCCCCTGGCCTGCGCGTGCTGCTGGAGCAGAGCAGCACGGTGCTGCCGCTGCACATTGTCAACAAAGGGCGCGTGCGCACAACCTACGCGCTGAGCCTGACTGGCAGCCCAGAGCTGACTCTCAGCCCGAGTGTAACGAGCGTGGAGCTGGCTCCTGGTGCCAGCACTGTTGTCCCGATCTCCGTGACGGCAGCGAAGCAAGGTGCGTTTAACATCACGGCGGCGGCGCTACCGCAAGGCGCGCTCGCTGTGCCGCCGCTGGAGGCGCGTGGCGGCGTGCGGGTTGTGGATGCGCTGCTCGGCATGAGCGCTGTGACGGCGTCGCCAGCCTTTATGGAGTATGGCTTCGCTGATCCGGTTACGCTGCGCGCGCAGGTCTCGAATGTTGCCAATGAGCTAATCACCGGCACGGCCCAGCTCACGGTGAGCAACGAGTACGGCACGGTGATCACCCAGCTCAGCACGCCAGTCACGCTTAATAGCGCTACGGTGCCTGTGCAAGTGAACCTTGGCAGCATTACGGCGACAGATCTTTTCACTGGCGTGTACCGCGTTGATGTAGCGATTGTTGACCTCCAAGGCCAGCTTATTCCCCGTGCTGTCGGCGCTGGTGCGTTTACGGTTGGTCAGGCAGTTGAGATTCGCCGCTCGGTTGACCCGCTCCAGGTTGTGCCCGGCACGGCAACCGTCGATACGGTGATCGATCTTAATTTGAGCGATGCGGCGCTTAGCGGTAGCGCACGTCCAGCGACTGCTACCAATCAACAGGATAGCTATGCCCAAAAAATGCCCGCTAACACGCTCCAGACGGTGATTATTCCCAATGATATTACCATTTCAACCGCTACCACCTGGAGCGAAGATCATGTCGTGAGTGGCACACTGCGCGTCACGAATAACGCAGTGCTGACTGTTCAAGGCGCAGCCACGATTACGGCTACGAACGTTATCATCGACAGCGGTGCCAGCATTTCAGCCGACGCGCAGGGCTACGGGTCGAACAGCGGGCCGGGCACGTCGCTGGGCGGCGGACGCGGCGGCGGCGGTGGCCACGGTGGCCACGGCGGAGCCAGCTCCGAGCGCGGTGGCGGCAGCTACAACGATGCGGTGACACAGCCGGTGCTGCTGGGCAGCGGCGGCGGGTCGAACGGCGGCAACGTTGGCGGCAGCGGCGGCGGAGCGCTGCACCTGGT
>JABXJS010000204.1 GCA_013538855.1 Herpetosiphonaceae bacterium | reverse complement strand
TGGCCGCAGCTCAGCCGCCGTCAACCAGCGCGCTAGCTTTTCAAAAAAGCCTGCCTGCTGCACACCACACACCACACGCGCGCTCGGCATCAGCCCGGCGGTATGGCGCGGCCCGTGCAGCGCGCACGCCCACCACCACGCAGACCTGGCCGCAGCTCGGCCGCCGTCAACCAGCGCGCTAGCTTTTCAAAAAAGCCTGCCTGCTGCACACCACACACCACACGCGCGCGCTCGGCATCAGCCCGGCGGCATGGCGCGGCCCGTGCAGCGCGCACGCCCACCACCGCGCAGACCTGGCCGCAGCTCGGCCGCCGTCAACCAGCGCGCTAGCTTTTCAAAAAAGCCTGCCTGCTGCGAACCACACTAGCCCCGTGGCAGCTCCGCGCGCACCAGCGTCCCCGCGCCGGGCTGGCTGATCAGGGTGAGCTGGCCGCCCTGAAGCTGCACGCGCTCGCGCATCGAGCGCAGGCCGAGATGGCCGGGGAACGCCTGCTGCGGATCAAAGCCGCCGCCATCGTCGCGCACCTCCAGCCACGTCTGCGTCGGCGTGTGCCCGAGCTGCACCCACACATTGCTGGCGTGCGCGTGCTTGACCACGTTGTGCAGCGCCTCCTGCGCCACGCGGTACAGCGTCTCCTTGATGTCGAGCGGCAGCTCTGGCTCGCTGCCAAGCGCCGCGTGCACCGCCAGATGGTGGCGCACCTTGATCGCCTCTAGGCGCTTGGCAAGCGCCATAACCAGCCCTTCGTTGAGCAGCGACTCGGGCCGTAGCTCGAAGATCAGCGCGCGCATCTCGGCCAGCCCAGCGTCGGCCAGCGAGAGCACATAGTCCAGTGGCTCGGCCACGCGCTGCGGATCGCGCTCCAGCAGCGCCTGCGCCGTGCGCACCCCGAGCGCGATGCCATACAGCGCCTGCGACACCGAGTCGTGCAGCTCGCGCGCCAGCCGCTGCCGCTCCATCACGACCGCGAGCCGATTGGCCTGCTCGAACAGCTGCGCGTTCTCGATCGCCACCGCCGCCTGCTGCGCAAAGGCCAGCGCCAGATCGGCGTGGTCAGCGGTGTAGAAGTGCGGCTGGCTGTGGTCGAAGGTCAGCATACCCACCGCTGTGTCGCGCAGCAGCAGCGGCACGCCCATCCAGGTGCCAATGTAGGCCGGCACCTCGGCGAGCTGATTGAGCGCGGTGGCCTGGAACGCCTGCGCCATCGGCGTGCTCGCCCGCACATCGGGAATAATCAGCGGCTGCTTCGACTCGATCACCGCCCGCGAGTGACGCGCCAGATCAAGCGACCAGCGCCGCACCAGCCGCTCCTGCGCCAGCGGGCCAACGTAGTTGAGCAGCCGCAGCTCATGCGCGCTCTCCAGCCAGAAGATCGCCGCCGCGTCGTAGTCCACCACCAGCTGCAGCTGCTCCAGAATAACCCCGAGCAGCCGCTCCAGCTCCAGCGTCGAGCCAATGTGGCGCACCGTGTGCAGCAGCGTCGACAGCACCCGCGTGCGCTCGGCCACCCGCTGCTCCAGCTCGGCGTAGATGCGCACCCGCTCCGAGACATCGTGCAGCAGCAGCAGCCAGAACATCTGGCCTGCGCGCATAATCGGCGAGCACACGATATCGACATGGCGCGGCGACGGCCCATGGCGCAGCGGCACGCTCTCGGCACGCAGCACCACACGCTCGCTGCCAGGCTGGCCCAGCTGCGCCAGCCAGCCCACAGCGCCAGCATCGACGATCTGCTCGACAGTCGCGCTGAGCAGCGTTGTCGGGCCAATAGCGAGCAGCCGGTACGCCGCCGGGTTGGCCGAGACAACCATGTGGGTCTGCGGATCGATCACCAGCAGCGCATCGCGCAGCGACTCAAAGATGCTGCGGTACTGCTGCTCTTGCTCGCGCAGCACCGCCTGTGTCACGGCTGGGGCGCTCACATCCTCGTGCAGCGACAGCACCTCCAGCAGCTTGCCCGCAGCATCGTGCACCGGCATCAGCCGCGTGCGCACCCACAGCTCGGCCACCGGCAGCGTCGGCAGCGTGGCGGGCGTGTAGCGCCGGGGCGGAATAGTGACCGCCGCGCCGCGCCACGCC
Source organism: Herpetosiphonaceae bacterium (assembly GCA_013538855.1). Lineage (GTDB taxonomy): Bacteria > Chloroflexota > Chloroflexia > Chloroflexales > Herpetosiphonaceae > OHK22. The sequence continues at coordinate 16,619 of JABXJS010000204.1, read as the reverse complement.
TGCTCCAGGTAGGGCAGCAGGCCGCTCTGCACAAAGCCAGGGTTGGCAAAGACGCTGCCGCTCGCCTGCCAATCGGCGGTTGTCAGGCCAAACAGCGCGGTGTAGGCGGCGTTGACCGCCAAGGTGTGGCCTGCGGCATCGAGCAGGTGCATAGCCAGCGTGGGATGCGCCAGCAGCGCCCGCCAGCGCCGGGCAGCGTGTTCGTCTGCGGTTGTGTGCGATATGCTCATGCCAACGTCCTTTTGCTTGGGATTGGCTGACATGATAGCGGCATGCGCTTAGCTCCGTCGAATCGCCTGAAACACGCGCACGGCGCTCTGGCTCACTGCGGCGGTGCTCTGGCCAGGAAACGTGCTGTCGCCGACCATCCACAGGCCGCGCACGCCTGCCGCGCGCGGCCCCAGGCTCAGCAGCCCCGATGAGCGCCGCAGCTGCGGCAGCCCGCCAACCATGCCGCGGTGGCGATGGGTGTAGCGCCAGAACGAGGTCGGCGTGCCCGCCTGCATGTAGCGAATATGCTGGCGCAGCGTCGGCATGGCCAGCGCCACGGTGTCCAGCATCGCCTCGGCCATGCGCGCCTTCTCCTCGCGGTAGCGCGCCGGGTCGGCCTTACGCCAGCGCCACCAGCGGCTCACCTCACTATGGGTTGACACCGTGATCGCGCGCTGACCGGCTGGCGCACGGCGCTGGTCGTCGCCAGGGTGAATCGACACAAACACGCTGTTGGACTCGCCCAGCGGCTGCGCGTAGGAGCGAATGATCTGATGGTGCTCGGCCAGCGAGTTCGGCAGCGCCGCTGCGTCCACGCCCAGGTAGAGCATGCATGCGCCCCAGCCGCGCGGAAAGTCTTCCACCGCCTGCTCCAGCCGCCAGCCGGGGTCAGTATCCAGCAGCTCGGCGACGTCCCACAGCGTTGTGTTGGCCACCACGTGGCGGGCGGTAAACACATCGCCGCGCTTGGTGCGCACGCCAGTGACCGCGCCGTTGCGCGTGCAGATTTGCTCAACCCACTGGCGATACTGCACCGCTCCGCCGTCGCGCAGCAGCGCCGCCTCAAGCGTTTTGGCCAGCGACCACGCGCCGCCCTCGGCGTAGTAGCAGCCGATCCGCGCCAGATTGAGCGCCACCGCGCCATACAGCCACGCACATGTGCTGTGCGTCGTCTGCGCGCTGATCAGCAGCTGGCCATCGAGGTAGGTCTTCAAGCGCTGGTCGGTGATGCCGTGGCGCTCAAGCGCCTGGCCGACGGTGCTCAGCATCGGACGCAGCAGCCGCGCCATCTCCGGCCGCACGCTGAGGCCCAGCCGCAGCAGCTCCTGCGGCGTCTCTGGTGGCACTGGCGGCTGGCGGGCGGCAAAGCGCCAGGCGATGTCGGCCAGCGTCTCCTGCTCGCGCCAGAACTGCTCGGCGCGCCATGCCTGCTGCGGAAAGGCCGTGCGCCGCTCGTCGAGCCAGCGCTCGTCGCCCCAGCGCACCACCCGCCGATCCGGCAGCCACACCTCCATCGCTGGCTCCAGCGGGCGCACAGGCCACGTAATCCCCAGCTGCTCGCCGACCCAGTGGTGCGCGCCGCCGGGGTTGAAGCCCGCAAAGACGGTGGCGCCCACATCGAACACATAGCGCTCGCCATTGGGCCGCTTGCGCTCATACGACGAGGCGCAGCCGCCTGGCTCGATGTGGCCCTCCAGCACCAGCACGCTGTAGCCCGCGTGGGCCAGCAGCGCCGCCGTCGTCAGGCCGCCAATGCCCGCCCCAATCACAATGACATCATAGGTATGCATAGCATTCACTTCTAAGGCTCATTCTTGTGAGGATGTACGCGCCGTGCTTAAGCGCTGGATGTGCTGCGCCCGTGCCTGCGCCGTGGTCTGCGTCTGCACAGATCAGGCCGTGCCTGCCCGCACCGCGCTGATGCCACCCACTGCTGTTCGTCGTTTCGACCGCTTCGGCGTGTGGTTTTTGGGTTGATGACGACGCCGTAATTGAGCGCTGGATGTGCTGCGCCAGTGCCTGCGCCGTGGTCTGCGTCCGCACACACCAGGCCGTGCCTGCCCGCGCCGCGCTGATGCCGCCCGCTGCTGTTCGTCGTTTCGATCACCGCAGCGTGCGGTTTTTTGGTTGATGACGACGCCGTAATTGAGCGCTGGATGTGCTGCGCCAGTGCCTGCGCCGTGGTCGGCGTCCGCACACACCAGGCCGTGCCTGCCCGCGCCGCGCTGATGCCGCCCGCTGCTGGTTGCGGCGCGATAGCTTAAGCAGACAGCGAGCGCTGACATGGTTGGTCAACGCTCGCCTACGAGCAAAGAGCAGAAGCCGCAGGCTACTCGATGCGCTGCCAGCGGATATCGTGATGGCTCAGGCTGATTGTGCCATCGGCAGCGATGAAGCGCTCAGCGCTATCCGGGGCGAACTGGAGAATATCGATGGGCGCAGTGCGGCGCACCCGTGCGGTCAGCGCCTGGATGCTCTGCGCCAGCATATCGATGCGCATATCCCACTTGGCAAAGGCGAAGTGCGTGTCGCGGTAGCGGCGCAGCAGCGTATCGAGCTTCTCCGCGCCCACCTGGCCGGACTCACCCCAGAAGCGCGGCTCGTTGAGCGCGTCCACCGCCACCACGTCGGGCTTGTAGCGCAGCCCAATCGACGTTTCAACCAGCAGGTCGGGGTAGTCTGGCAGGTACAGCGCCCAGATAAACGCCTTCATCAACACGTGGGTGGTTTTCTCAATCGGGCGCTTGACGAACACCACCTGCGCCCCATGCGCCCGCAACGTCCACTTGCGCCGCAGATGCAGATCGCTCATAGCTCAACCACCGCGCTGCAAGCTAAAATGACAGGGCCGTGGAGCGCGTGCGCATGGCGATGCCCATTAAAAAGAACCCCAGCAGGCCATAGATCAGGGCCTCGAAGCGCTGATCGCGCCCGCGGGTAAAGGCAAACGCGCCGGGGATCGAGACCAGCGCCACGACGCCGTACAAAATATGAAACCACCCGCGCACTGGCCGATAGCCAGCAATGTAAAGGATGATGCCCACGATCGCCTCGACGAGCACCAGCCCCTCGCCAATCACCAGCGCGCCCCAGAAGTCGCCGCCAATCTGGCGATTGCTGAAGAACAGGCCGCAGCCCCAGACGCCAATCACGATCATAAACAGCATAAACGCAATTTCCAGCCGATCATGCACAATTCGCAGTACTTCCATAGGTCTAAGCTCACCTCTGTTGATAGAAATCACAAAGCTCGGTCAGCGGGCACTGCTCGCACTTCGGGCGCTGCGCGTGGCAGATCTGCCGACCGTGCAGCAGCACGCTCACGTGAAACTGGTAGGCGTCCTCCGGCGGCACCACCGCCTCAAGCAGGTAGTGCGCCGCATCTGCCGAAACGCTCGGCCCGATCATGCCCACGCGCTTGGCGACACGATGAATATGCGTATCGACGATCATCGCCGGCTGATCGCAGGCGAAGCACAGCACGCAGCCAGCGGTCTTGGGGCCGATGCCAGGCAGCGCGGTTAGCCAGCGGCGTGCTTCATCGAGCGACAGATCGCGCAGAAAATCCAGGTTCAGCGCGCCGCGCCGCTCGATGATCGCCCGCAGGGTATTTTGAATGCGCGCCGCCTTGATATTGGCCAGACCGCCGACGCGGATCGTATCGGTCAGCTCGGCGAGATCGGCATCGAGCACGGCATCCCAGGTTGTATAGCGGGCGCACAGCTGGCGAAAAGCGCGCCCGCTGTTGCGATCCGACGTATTCTGTGAGAGGATGGTCAGCACAAGCTCGGCGACAGGATCGCGCTGGCTATGCAGCGCACGCGGCCCATACACCGCGCGCAGAATCGCCAAGGTTTGCAGCACCTTCTCTGGCTGCACCGCTTCAGTTTTCATCGCATAATCCATAGCATTAAAGGCACATAGAGCGCCACACAACGTCTGCGACAGGCATTGTATCATGACCTTGGAGACCGAGCCGAGGCGCGTCCACAGCGCTCAAACAGCTGAGGGAGCCTCAACTTAACAAGTTGACAGTGTTATGCGGCTCTGGTATAATCCGATGCCGTGCAAAAAGTAAGGTAATAAAAAGAGGGCGGGCAGATGCCCCTCTCTTTTTTATCGGCGGCTCCATGCTGCCGAAAGGAGCGGCATCGTGTACGCCATAGTTCGAGATCGAGGACAGCAATACCGCGTTGAGCCAGGTCAGACCATTCGCATCCCCCTCACCGAGGCCGAGTCCGGCAGCACGCTGGAGTTTGGCGAAGTGTTGATGGTTGGTGGCGATCAGACCCTGGTTGGCGCACCGTTGGTCGAAGGTGCCCGTGTTACCGCCACCGTTGGTGACATGGTTAAGGGCGAAAAGATCGTCGTGTTTCGGTACAAGGCCAAGGCCCGCTACCGCCGCCGCACCGGTCATCGCCAGCGCTACACGGAAGTGACAATCAACGACATCGTGCTTCCGGGCAAAAAAGCCGAGAAATAAGACCAATGCTGCTTAAGCCTGGCCCAGCTAGGCTTAGTCCATTGGGTACACACCTGGAAAGGAACCATAGCTCATGGCACATAAAAAAGGTGTTGGTAGCTCCCGGAACGGTCGCGATAGCAAGCCCAAAATGCGGGGCGTCAAGCGCTATGGCGGCGAGTTGGTTCAGCCTGGCTCAATCATCATTCGCCAGTGTGGCACCAAAGTTCGGCCGGGGGAGAACGTCGGTTTAGGTCGCGACTACACCATCTATTCAATGATTGATGGCTATGTCAAGTTCGAAGATTACAGCCGCACCCAGAAAATGGTCAGTGTGGTCCCAGCTACGGAAGCCTAAGGGAGGTTTACTATGAAGAAGGGTATTCATCCGACTTACTACCCTGAGGCCAAAATCATCGTCAACGGCGAAGAGGTGCTGGTGACCGGCTCGACCAAGCCCGAGCTGCGCCTGGAGATCTGGTCCGGCAACCATCCGTTCTACACCGGCGAGCAGCGCATCATCGACACGGCCGGCCAGGTCGATCGCTTCATGCGCCGCCTGCAGACCAGCCAGTCCAAGCAGAGCGAGGCGCGCAAGCGCCGCGAGGAGCGCGGGCCCAGCCCCGAGCCAGCCAAAAAGCCCAGCCTGTACCAGCAGGTCTTTGGCGAGGGCGAAGGCGCGGAAGACAACAACGACGAACAGTCCAGCTAGGCTGAGTGTTCCCTAAGCCACGGGTGATGCGCAACTGCGACATTATCCGTGGCTTTTGTGTGTTCCAAGGAGGAGCAATGCAACGGCGAGGAAGGATTGAAGTAGTCTGCGGCAGCATGTTCAGTGGTAAAACCGAGGAGCTGATTCGGCGCGTGAAGCGCGCCCAGATCGCCCGCCAGACGGTGCAGGTGTTCAAGCCCGCCATCGACACCCGCTACAGCTTGGAGGAGGTCGCCTCCCACGATGGTGTGCGCGCCATGGCCCAGCCCGTCAACACGGCCGCCGAGATTCGCAGCAGTATTGCCGCTGCCACCACCGTCGTCGCCATTGATGAGATTCAGTTCTTCGACGACGCGGTGATCGAGCTGTGCGAGGAGCTGGCCGAGAGCGGAGTGCGCGTCATCGTCGCTGGCCTAGACCAGGACTTTCGCGGCGAGCCGTTCGGACCCATGCCCATGCTCATGGCCAAGGCCGAGCTCGTTGATAAACTCCAGGCCATCTGTGTGATCTGTGGGCAGACCGCCTCGCGCACCCAGCGCCTGATCAACGGCAACCCGGCCAACTACGACGATCCCGTGATCCTGGTTGGCGCTCAGGAGACCTACGAGGCCCGCTGCCGCCAGTGCCACGATGTTCCACGCCGCACGCAGTCCCTACCAGCGCTGCTGCACGAAGCACAGCCCACGGCTGTCTAACACACAGTCGGCACCAGCGTATTACGGCCGATTACCGCACACGTAGCGTGCTCTACCAGGGCATCGACCACGCTCTATGCGCCTAGAAGCCCTAGTCAGACGATGGTATAATGGCATTTATAGTGGAAAGGAACGGAGATGAACAACCGTCGAATTAACGCAATGTATAAGGCTGTCGCAATGATTCTCGTGTTGGCTCTGGTCCTCTCGCTCGTTGGTGTACTTTTTGCTAGGTAACTATCATTCCACTATCATTGTCCCTGGCTTGCCTTCCACGCTAAGTTAAGTCAGATCCCCGTTCAACACAGGAGCATGCGCGTGGCAGATAATTTTTATCAAGAATATGGGCCAATTGAGCGTCGTCGTCGCAGCGGAGAGCTTTCTCCAACATCTCAGGACACTATCGCTGAGCTGCCTGAAGAGACCCATGCCACCCGCCCGCCGCGCCGCTCACCTTCTGTTCGTCGTCCGCGCCGCCGACTGCGTATGTTCCTCTGGGGCAGCGCCATCACGCTGCTGCTCATCGCGCTCGTGGCCGGTGCTGGGCTGTGGTACCTTGATCGCACCTTCGATGGCCGCATCTACCCAAATGTGGCTGTGCAGGGCGTCGATCTTAGCCGCATGACCCCCGCTGAGGCGCAGACCGCGCTCAATCAGCAGTTTGGCGACTTCCTGAAAAGTCCGGTGGTGCTCTCCTATAACGGCCAGACGTGGGAGCCAAGCGCCGCTGAGCTGGGCATTACGCTCAACATCGACGCAACGGTCGATCAGGCCTATAAGCTTGGCCGCGGCGTAAACCTTGTGCGCAGCATTCAGTCGGTCGCCGAAATCTGGCAGAACGGCTATGATCTCCCCCTCGCGCTCACGGTCGATCAAACGCAGCTCACCGCGTATCTGCGCTCGATCACCGGCGATCTCAATGTTAGCCCGATCAACGCCACGCTCGTGATCGGTGCCAGCAATGCGGCAGTCTCACCAGCCCGCGATGGCCGCATCGTGCTGGTTGACGACACCGCGCTCGACATCACAAGCCACCTCGCCAGCCTCAAGCAGCAAAGCGTGGTCATTCGCACCGAAGAGGTCAAGCCGCAGGTCCGCGACAGTGGCGTTATCACCGCCAAAAATACCATCGACGCGATTCTCCAGTCGCCGCTCACGCTCACCGCTGGCCCTGAGCACAGCTGGGAGCTAACCGTTGATGACCTGCGCGCCATGATCGAGCTTGAGCAAGTTGAGACCGACAGCGGCTTCGAGCTGCGCGCCGCGCTCAATCAGGGCCTGCTGCGCCAGCGCGTCGCCACCTACGCCGATGAGATCGGCCGCGGCACGGTCAACCCGCGCGTGGACTTCGATGGCGGCAATCTCACCATTATGCGCGCGGGCCAGAGCGGCCTGCGCCTCGATGAGACCGCCTCGGCCCAGCGCATCAAGGAGCTGGCCACGGTCAGCACCACCCGCACCATCGAGCTGGTCGTCAACGAGGTGCAGGCCGACGTCACGCCAGAGAACCTACACTCGCTGGGCATTGTCGATGCGGTCGGCGTTGGCAAAAGCTCGTTTATCGGCTCCGCCGCCTACCGCATCCAAAACATCAAGGCAGGCTCGGCGCTGCTGGACGGCATCTTGATCAAGCCCGGCGAGGAGTTCTCGTTCAACGAGGCCATCGGCTCCATCGACGAGTCCAACGGCTTCGTCAAGGGCTACGCCATCGTCAACAATCGCACGCAGGAGGAGTGGGGCGGCGGCATCTGCCAGGACTCAACGACGCTCTTCCGCGCCGCCTTCCACGCCGGGCTGCCAATCACCGAGCGCCACGAGCACTCGTTCCGCATCTCCTGGTACGAAAAGTATGAGCCGTTCGGCATGGACGCGGCCATCTTCACCGGCTATCTCGACTTCCGCTTCGTCAATGACACCGGGCACTGGCTGCTGCTCAACACGTATGTCGATGATGCTACCGCAACCGTCACCTACGTGCTCTATGGCACGCCGCCAAACCGCGAGGTCATCCTGGATGGGCCATATGTCACCCAGGAGTACCCAACGCCACCAGAGCCGGTCTACGTCGCCGACTCGAGCGTCCCGGCTGGTGTGTTCAGGCAGACCGACACGGCCCGCAACGGCATGGACATTACAGTCTATCGTGTGATCAAAGAAGATGGCGTCGTGGTGGATCGCGAGCCGTTCTACACGCACTTTAAGCCGTGGCCAAATATCTTTGTGCATAATCCGGCAACACCGCTGCCACCAGCTGGCTGTATGCCCAATCAGCCCTGCGCTGCGCTCAATCCAACACCTGAGCCAACACCTGAGCCAGCACCAGCGCCAGCGCCAGAGCCAACACCGGCACCGCCGCCGCCAACGGAAGCTCCGGTCGCAACACCGGCACCTTCAGGCGAGCTGCCGCCGCTGCAGCCAGACCCCAATCAGTAACACATGCTCCGTCGCTGTATTGCTTTGATACTCCTGGCGGCTGGAAGCTGTCTGCTTCCAGCCGCTCACGCGCAAACGCCCACGCCCACGCCGCCTAGCGTCGTCGAGCTGACCTTCGGCAGCTCAGCGGAAGGTCGGCCCATCACGGGCACGCGCATTGGCACTGGCCCGCTGCGCTTCTATATCATTGCCAACACCCACGGCGGCCCCGAGGCCAATACTTACCAGCTGGCCCTCGACCTGCAAGCGTACTTTCGCCAGCATCCAGCTGAGGTGCCCGCGCCAGTCAGCCTCTACATTATTCCAACGATCAACCCCGATGGGCTAGCGCTTGGCACCCGCTTCAACAGCCGTGGCGTAGATCTGAACCGCAACATGGACACCAACTTCGATCAATGCCCAGAGAACGACTGGAACCAGACCGTTGAGGGTGCCTACGGCTACATCTCCGATACCGGCGGGCCAACGATCGAGTCTGAGGTTGAGTCGCAGCTCGTGCGCGATCTTGTGCTCGATGCATCCGCCGTTGTGTGGGTGCACAGCGATGGCGGCGATGTCTTTCCAGCCTTCTGTGAGCACGCGCCCTCGATCGCCCTGGCGCAGGCCTACGCGCAGGCCAGCGGCTACCGCTACGATCGCTACTGGCAGAACTACAATATCACCGGTGGCATGCACGATTGGGCCGGTGCGCTTGGCATCGCCTCGATCACGCCCGAGCTGGCGACCGGCGAGCTGCCGGACTATCCCGAAAACCTTGCCGCCGTCCAGGCCATCCTCAACGACTACGAGCGCCTGCTGCCTGCGCCACAGCCCATCACCGAGCCAACCACCGGCGTGACGATGCCTGCGCTGCTCTGGCGCTACTGGCGCGCCCACGGCGGCCCCGACTGGTTCGGCCTCCCGATCTCGCCAGTGGTGACCATCGACGGCAAGCAGACCGTGTTTTTTGAAACACAGCACCTGATTATGAACCCAGACGGCATCGACCAAGCCCAGCCTGTCGTGCGCCAAGAGGGCGGCCGCGATCTCTGGACCCAGCACCTGCTGAGCGATCCAACCTCGCCGTTTCAGCTGCAGTAGCTAGGCATCCCTACCCACGCACAGCGCGCACGAGCGCCTGCACGCCAGCGTTCTTAGGAATCTTGCCGATCGTTCTGATGATCTTGCCGTCACGCACAAAATAGGTGAAGTACTCGTTGGGCAGCTGCACATACGTGCCTGTCGGCTGGATAACCGGCACACCGCGCAGGATGCCAGTGTAGTCAATCACGCCCGTGTGGGTGCCCGAGAGATTTACCTGGAGGCGCACCATATCCGCGCGCGCTTCAAGCACCTGTTCATTGAATTTGAAGTCAGGCAGCGCCTGCTTGCGCGGCTTGTGCATGCGCAGCGCATCGCGCTTGCCAATTTTCACGAATAGGCTGATTGGAAACGGGATCGTGCCGGTCATGCGATAGTCATCGGCAATGAAACCTAGCGCTGTATCCCAGTCGCCAGCCTCAACAGCGCGCAGATGTTGTTCAACGATTGCTCTCGCCGTCATATAGCGTCTCCTTGTAATGTTCCTGCTCAATCGTGCGAATCAGCGTTGTCAATGTTGTAAGCCCGGTGATAATGTGCTGCTCCTGTTCTGCGCTCAGGTCTGGAAGCGCCGTAAGCCAGCGGTAGCGGGTTTGAATACACTGCTCGGTGAGCGCCCGGCCCTTGGGCGTAAGCACCACCTGCGTGAAGCGCCGATCATGCTTAGCCTCTATGCGCGCCAAAAGATCGAGCTTCACCAGTTTATCAACCATCTGGCTCGCGGCCGGGCTGCTAATGCCCGCCGTTGCCGCAAGCGCCGAGACAACACACGGCCCCTCTTTGTAGAGCCGCATAAACACCGCATACTGCGAGAGCGATAAGCCCTGCGCCTTCAAAAACACCAGTAGCTCGTGCATCGCACGATACATAAACGTTTCCACCCAGTCTTCGAGCGCCACCGCGAGCTGTTGGGATAATGGCATAGATAATTACTCTTATCTATTAAGTATGCTTATCTACTATAGGGCATACGTAACAAAAAATCAAGGCCACGGCAAAAATGCTGCGCTAATCGCCCTCAGGCGAGATATGGCGCTGGCTGTGGTAGACGGTGAAGAAGAGAATCTCGCGCACGGTGAGCTTGCCGAGCAGCGGATGCGGGAGCACATACTGATCGAGGTCATGCTCGCTCCAGCGCTGCACCTGCCGCACCAAGCGCGTCAGCGTCTTATCCCAGGTGCGCAGTACGTGCTGCTGATACGCCGCCGCATCGGTGGCATCGGGCACGCTATCGGCAACAAAGCGCCCGCTGGCTTGGCCACCGCGGGCCAGCGCCGCAACATAGATCGCCTGGATCTCGGCGTAGGTGCGCGAGGACTGCTGGGCCGTGCCGAACATACGCCGCAACATAAACTTCGGCAGGCGCAGCGCCGTCACCACCGGCTTAGCCGACTTAATCAAGTGATCCAGATTTTGCGCTGGCGACCAGGCATCAGCCAGCGCAGCCACAAACTCGGCTGGGGCCAGCGCCGCATAGAAATCATGCACCACCGCCTGGACCCTGTTCAACGAGCGAATCAGCGACGGCTGCGCTGGATCGAGCACTTCAAACACGCACGACCTCCATTCCAAAGCGGCCGCCCAAGCCAGCCGCGCTTATGTCCAATCCGCAAACGCCACGCTACCGATCAACCTGCGCTGGCGCGCCAGGGTTGGTGCAGAGGAAAAACTGGCGATCTCGGCCGGCGTGGTAGGCATACTGCACGCCGTCTTGCTCGATGATCACGCGGAAGCCTGGCGTCAGCACTGTCAGGTACGACTGGCCGGGCTTTTCGCAGCCAAGGCCGCTCGATGGCCATGTCACGGCCTCATCGGTTAGCACCGTGATGGAGCTGGCATCGACAGCGAAATCAGCAGCGTGCTGGCTTACGACCTGCTGGGCATTTGTTTGCGCGCTCACGGTCGGTTGTTCCTCCTGGCTTGATGAAGCGCTGGCTGGCTCAAGCAACACCGGTTTGTCGGGATTACAGAGCACCAGCGTGTCCTGCGCATCGGTGTGCACCGCATAGGCTTGACCATTGACGCTGAGCTTGACCAGCGCGCCTGGCGTGACCACCTGGGCATACTGAAAGCCCGGCTCGGGGCAGCCGAGCGCTGCCGAGGGCCACTCCTGCTCCTCGATGCTCTCAACGTGCACCTGATCGGCGGCCACATTGAGATGGGCGGCGAGACTCTGCACAACCAGCGGGCGCAGCTGCGTCAGATCGACGCTTGGCGCAGCGGGCAAAGTCGGGGCTTCGACCGTGCCAGGGACCATTCCAGATGTCGGCGTAGGGGCCTCCGCTGCCGAGCATCCCGCTAGCAGCAAAACCACCATCATCGCCACAGCCTTCCAACGCATAGCACCTCCGAGAATTTTGATACAATAGACTCTTGCAGTTAGCCTGCGCTTGAGAATATTTGTGATAGGATACCACGTTCATGCGAGATCAAACGATAGCCATTGCGCGGGCCGCCGGCGCAATCTTGCGCGATGGCTTGCACACACGCCGCTCAATCGAGCGCAAGAGCGCCAGCATCGACGTGGTGACAGACATTGACCTTGCCAGCGAGCAGGTCATTCTAGCAGGCTTGCGCGAGCACTTTCCAGGCCATCGGGTGATCGCCGAGGAGGCTGGCGACGACGCCAGCGAATCAGCCTACTGCTGGCTGATCGACCCACTCGATGGAACCACGAACTATGCCCATGGCTATCCCATGTTTTGTGTCTCGATGGCGCTGCTGGTCGATACTGTGCCAACGCTCGGCGTAGTGTACGACCCGCTGCGTGATGAATGCTTCGTCGGCGAGCGCGGCAAAGGGGCCACGCTCAATGAGCAGCCAATCCGTGTATCAACGATCAACACGCTCAGCGAGGCGCTTGTCTCGACGGGCTTTCCCTACTCACGGCGGGTTGATCCTGACAACAATCTTGCCGAGATGGCGCGCGTGACCCTTGAAGTGATGGGCATACGCCGCGCCGGATCAGCCGCACTTGATCTGTGCTATGTGGCGGCAGGCCGCACCGAGGGCCACTGGGAGCTGGGCCTCAAGCCGTGGGACACGGCAGCAGGTGCACTGATCGCCCAAGAGGCCGGCGGACGGCTCAGCACGTGGCAGGGCGAGGCGTGGCACCCGTTCATTCCCAAGCTCGTCGCCACCAATGGAGCCATCCACGCGCAGCTGCTGAAGCTGCTCCAGTAAGCGCAGCGGCGCAGCATATCCACCAGGGTTTGGTCAGGCAGTCTGTTCTATCTGTCTGACCAAACAGCAGTTTAGCTCCACGTATAGGGCAGAAAGGGACTGTTGTGGCTGACAATGCGTTGAAGATCATGGTCATCAATGACTCGCAGGAAGTGCTCGATCTGTTTTACGATATTCTACACAACGAGGAAGGACACAACGTGACGCTGTGCTCCTACCGCATTCGTGATCTTGATGAAATTCGCTCGATTCAACCGAATCTGCTGATCGTCGATCAGGTCTACGGCAACGAGGATGCCGGCTGGAAGCTGATTCAGAAGGTGCGCATGAGCATCGATCTGATGCATCTGCCAATTGTCTTCTGCACCACCGACCTGCGCCGCGTGCAGGAGCTAGAGGGGCATCTCGCCTCGATGAACATTATCACCGTGATCAAGCCGTTTACTGTTGATACGTTGCTGAGCGCGATCAACACCGCCCGCACGGTCAGCGCCAGCACAAATCTGGACCAGAGCAACAGGTCCGCCAAACACCCCAAAGCCACAGATCAGCCAGCAGACTAGCTGCTGGCCGCATCGTGGTGCAGGCTCAGATCTTGGCCAAGCTGCCAGCGCCGCAGCGCGTCTAGCTCGTCGATATACGGGGCCACTGCCGCCACACCCGCCTTGATGCCAGGATCGACCAGATTGAGCGCGGCCATACTGATCGCATGGACATCGGGGCTGAGCAGCAGATCGGGCGGCTCCTGCTGGAGGCGCGATACGGTGACCTGATGAATAAGGATGCTGATGGCGCGCTCGGCGAGCCGCAGCTGCGTGACGGGCATCCAGCGGCGCAGCGACCAGAAGCCCGCCTCGTGCGGATCAACCACCGAGAACTGATTGTACTCACCGATGAGATTGACCGCGATCACCCGATCTGCGCCCAGCCGCCGGGCAACATCAATGGGCAGATTGTTGCGAATACCGCCATCGGCCAGAATGTAGCTGTCGATCCGGCGCGGTGGGAACACGCCAGGCACCGCCGAGCTGGCGAGCACCGCCTCGACCACCGAGCCATGATCGAGCACAATCTCGCGCCCGCTCACCAGATCGACGGCGACGACAGCAAAGGGTAGCGCCAAATCCTCAATGCGCCGATCACCAAGCAGTTCGTTCAAGACCTCGGCCAGCCGATCAGAGCCGAGCAGGCCCCAGCGCGCCGGATCAAGGCCCATCAGCCGCCGCAGCGTTGTCTCACGAAAGGCATGTTCGATCTCGGCTGCCGAGTAGCCAGCGGCAAACACCGCCCCAACAATTGCACCAACACTCGTACCGCTGATTACGTCAATTTGCAGCTTAAGCCGCTCTAGCTCCTTGAGCACGCCGATGTGGGCGCTGCCCTTCGCACCACCGCCACCAAGCGCTAAACCTAAACGTCGCTGTTGCATAACGTCCCTCATAACACACTGCGTTATATGCATGATACTGCATACGCGCTGTGAAGCAACATGACAGCGCTACAATCGTACATATCTATGTGGATGAAAGGAGGTCCGGATGAAAACCATCCGTTGGGTATGGGCGCTTGTCCTACTGCTTGGGCTAGCCGCCTGTAGCTCCACCCCTGAAAAATCGTATCGCTGGAGCCACTTTGACAGCCATGTGCAGGTGCAGCCAGACGGCACGCTTGACGTTACCGAGACAGTGACGCTGCGCTTGAGCGGTGGCCCGTTCACCTTCGCCTACCGTGATCTGCCCGACCGTCGGCTGGACGCGATCAGCGCGATCAGCGTCAGCAGCAGCGGCCGCAGCTTTAGCGAGGTTGATGACGAGGACAGCGAACAGCCATTGACATTTAGCGTCTTTGAGCACGAGGGTGATCGGCGCATCCGCTGGGTCTACCCTGAGACCAGCGACAGCGAGGCCACATTCCAGATCCACTACCAGGTTGCAGGCGCAGTGCGGCGCTACGACGACCATGCGGAGGTGTGGTGGTCGCTGGTGCCGCCGAACCGCGACGAGCTGGTCGAGCAGTCCAACAGCCAGATCGAGCTGCCGAGCGGCGTTGAGGCCAACGCGATCAGCGCCAGCACGCCCGATGTTGCCGGCGATGTGCGCATCGAGGACAGCACCATCTTTGTCACTGGCCGCAATATCGCCTCCGGCCAAGAGCTGACGGCGCGCGTCGAATTTCCGCTGAGCGCTGTCAGCGCCAGTAAGCCGCAGTGGCAGGTGGCCGAGGAGCAGCAGGCGGAGTACAACCGCACAACTAGGCCAACCGTCAATGTGATCGTGTCGGCAGTTGCCGCCGGGCTGGCGCTGCTGCTGGGGATTGCGCTGCGGCTGTGGTGGCTGCGCAACCGCGATCCGCGCCCGCAGGGCTTCGTCGCCCGCGAGCTGCCGGACAAGCCCGACGACCTTGCGCCAGCGTTCGGCGGCAAGCTGCTGCGCAACGGCGATGCAACGCTGCTGCTCGGCACGCTGCTTGATCTGGCGCGGCGGGGCCATGTGAGCCTGCACGAAGGTGATTCGATCTCACGCTGGAACAAAAGCAATCGCCTGTACCTGCAGCGCCAGATCAGCGATGACCGGCTGGCCCCGTTTGAGCTTGAGCTGCTCAACAGTCTCTTCGACGGCGAGGCCGAGGTTGAGCTACAGGCGCACGACAGCGGCATGATCAAAATCGCCAAGCAGCTTGGCGAGCGCGCACAGGCGGCGCTCATCGAGCGCGGCATCCTCACGCAGGCGGGGCTTGCGCAGCGCAAGCGCGGCATCATTTGGGGCGTGGCGTTGATGATCATCGGCGGCATCGCCCTCGTGCCAGCGCTGATCTTGGCCGAGCGCTACAGCTGGTGGCTGCCGGCACTGGCGCTCGTGCTGGACATTGCCGGGCTGATCTGGTTGATCATGGCCAGCCAGAAATACGGCGTCAGCCAAAGCGGGGCAGACGCACTGGCGCGCTGGCGCGCGTATCGCAGCTATCTAAGCAGCCTCAAGCCGGAGCGCACAGCCTACGGCGGCTACCCGGAGCTGCTGCCCTACGCCACCGTGCTGGGCGCATCGAAGCAGCTCACCAGCGCCTACAGCACCGGCAGCGAGCCGCTGCCAGTGTGGTACTACCCGGCTGTCTTCAGCCACCACGGCCACGCCGCCAGCATCAGCAGCGGCGGCGGCGGCAGCGGCGGCGGCGGCGGAAGTCTACTGCTCCAAGACTTCAGCCAGAACTTCCTCAGCTCGCTGAACTCGGTCAGCTCCAGCGCCTCGGCGGCTAGCTCCAGTGGCGGCGGCGCTGGCGGCGGCGGCGCGAGCGGCGGCGGCGGCGCTGGTGCAGGCTAGCTGACCGCTACTCGTAGGGCTGACGCACCGTGCTGCGCCGCAAGCGCTCAATGTGCGTCAGCTCTTCGTCCTTGCTCACGGCCGCATACCAGCGCGCCAAGAGCCAGGCGTTGATCCAGCTACAGGGCAGCAGCACCACACTCAGCGTGCTGCCGAACAGCCAGCGAAAGCGCCGCCACTCCAGCCGAATGGAAAACTGCCACTCCAGCAGCGCCACAAAGAGCAGCACACTGAGCGTGCACAGCACACCGAGCAGCAGCTGATAGCGGCGCAGGTTGCCGAGCGGCGACCACCATCGGCAGGTGATCCAAGCCAGCAGCCCGCCCATCAGCGTGGCCCACATTACGCCAAACAAGCAGCCAAAGCCAACACCAAACACCAGCGACCACATCACATCCGGACCCTGCACCTGATCAAAGACGATCATCAACAGCGCCCAAACAACACCAGACACGACCCAGCTGCTCGTGCCATAGACGACCGTCTGCCGGAACATGCGCCTGAACAGATCGGGCACTGCCGGGATGTGCTCAACAGCATCGGCATCTTCCTCAAACGCTGACATTCAAACCCTCCAAATCTAGAAGCCACAGCCCCATGACGCTCCGCCAGAAGCACGCGGCGGGCAGCAGCAACAACCTGCGCATGTAATCAGCGCACTCTGCATGGCGCGGCGCTCGCCGCGCGGTCGGGACGCCGCAGCGCCTGGCTCTGCAACAGCAGGCCGCCGAGCATAGCGCACGCTG
>JABXJS010000026.1 GCA_013538855.1 Herpetosiphonaceae bacterium | reverse complement strand
TGCCGTAACGGCCATCTACGGCATGGTTCGGGCTATCCCGCTCGCACCGTACCGACCCTACACGCCACCCGAGCCAATCCTGTGATCTACTGAGTATGTCTATCTCTGGGATGCCCACGATTTGGCGGCAGACCCGCAGCGGCTCACTGGGCACCAGACGACGGTCGGAGCCAGCGCCTTCAGCGCTGACAGCCGCTTCTTTGCCACAATCGACTGGGATGGCGTGATCCTGGTGTGGGATGTGGCAAACCTTAGCGCTGCCCCACAGCGCCTGAGCGTGAGCGGCCACAATTCGTTTCTGGCGTATTTGGCCTTTACTGGCGATGGCCGCTATCTGCTGGCCGCCTCGGGCACAACCATCAGCCTATGGGCGCTGGATAACCTCAGCGCCCCGCCGCTGCGCACATCGACGAAACATACGCAGGTGACGACCGGCCTAGCGGTGAGCGCCGACAGTACAACCGTCATTGTCACAAGCAGCAGCTGGGTCATTGAGCTGTGGACGCTGGCCGACGGCGAGCTGCACTTCAAGGCCGCGACGAACGCCTCTGGCTCGATTGCCGCCCTCGCCGCTAGCCCAACTGCCGCAAGCTTTGCTGTTGGCACCACCGAGGGCGCAGTAGAGGTTTGGTCCCTGGACACGCTGGCCAATCCCAGGCGCATCCTGCGCCCGCACCAGGGCAAAGTGACGGCGCTGGCCTACACCCCCGACGGCCGCACGCTTATCTCTGGCTCCCAGGACCAGACGATCAAGCTGACGCGCACGCTCGAGTCGCTGATCGAGCAGGGCTGCGCGCAGGCCAAGCGCAATCTTACGCTAGATGAGTGGCAGCAGTACTTGCCCGATAACGCGTACGTCGCGGTGTGCCCAGCCTTTCCCGCCGCCAAGTAGTTCCACGCACGCTTACTCCGCTTTCCACACGCAGGCCCGGCCACACACCATCGCAGGGCCGGTCCTGCGTGTGTGCAAAAACTTAAGCTGAATCTTTATTATCGTATTGCGATATAATTTCACAGGTAGAAAGGAGCACTACGCTTTATGCTGGTACCTGAAGAGATTCACTCGCAATACAATCTGGTTAAAGTCTCGCTGATGGCGGTGGTGGTGGGCGCGCTGGCCGGCGTCGCGGCGAAAATCCTCCACAATTTGATCGGCATCGTGACGCATCTGCTGTACTACGGCCAGCTGAATGCAGAGATTGTCAGCCCGCTGGGCAGCCCGCTCGGCGCGCTGATCATCGTTGTGCCTGCGCTCGGCGGCCTGATCATCGGGGCCATGGCCAAGTGGGGCACGCCGCTGGTGCGCGGCCATGGCATCCCCGAGGCGATGGAGGCGATCCTGAAAAACAAAAGCCGCGTCGCGCCCAAGGTTGCGCTGCTCAAGCCGCTCAGCGCCGCGATCTCGATTGGCTCGGGGCAGCCGTTTGGCGCGGAAGGCCCGATCATCCAAACCGGCGGGGCGCTTGGCTCGGTGGTTGGCCAGCTGCTGCATATGACGGCGGCGGAGCGCAAGGTGCTGCTCGCCTGCGGCGCTGCCGGTGGGCTGGCGGCCACCTTCAACACGCCGATTGCGGCAATTGTGTTTGCCATCGAGCTGCTGCTGTTTGAGTTTCGCACGCGCTCGTTTGTGCCGCTCGCCATCGCCTGCACCGTTGCCACCGGCATCTATATTCAAATTTTTGGCGCAAAGCCGATCTTCACTGTCGCGCATACAACGTTTGGCCATCCGCTTAGCCTGATCTTCTTTGTGCTGCTGGGCTGCGTCTGCGGCGGCGCTGGCATCCTGCTGACGCGCGCGCTCTACCGGCTGGAAGATCTGTTCGAGCACCTGCCGATCAGCACGTACCTGCATCCGGCCATCGGCGGCCTGTTTGTTGGCGTGGTCGGCTACATGGTGCCAACGCTGCTGTATCCTGGCGTCGATGTGTTTGGGCCAGGCTACTATCTGATTGAAAACATTCTCAATGCGCAGTATCCGGTGCAGTTTTTGGTGCTCCTGCTGCTGGCCAAGGCGGCGGTCTGGCTGGTCTCGCTAGGATCGGGCACCTCTGGCGGCACGCTCGCGCCGATTTTCATGATCGGGGCGATCATTGGCGCGCTGTTTGGTGCGCTGGTGCTGTGGCTGTTTCCAAGCAGCGGCACGCTGCCGCTGGCCTTTGCCATGGCGGGCATGGCGGCGGTGTTTGGCAGCTGCACCAACGCCACCTTTGCCTCGGTGATCTTTGTGTTTGAGATCACCCAGAGCTACGAGTCGATCTTGCCTGTGCTCATCACCAGCGTGATCGCCGATGCGATCGTGTCGCACTGGCTGCCGACCACCATTCTGACCGAGCAGCTGCACCGCGCCGGCATTCGCGTGCACCAGGAGTACGAGACCAACGTCCTGCACATGGTCACGGTCGCCAGCGTGATGGACACCGACCCGGTGCTGATCGCGGAGACGCTGCCGGCGCTCCAGGTCGTCGCGGGCATCCAGGCCGGCGCGCCTGAGCTGACGCGCCACTACGGCCTGTTTGTTGTCGATAGCGACAACGAGTTGTGCGGAATCGTCACGCGCAGCGATGTGCTGCACGGGCTGGCGACGCTTGACGCGGCAACCAGCGTGCGCGATATCGCTCAGCGCGAGCTGATTGTCACCTATCCCGACGAGTCGGTCGAGACGGCCATGGCGCGCATGCTCGCGGCCAACGTCGGGCGCTTGCCTGTGGTCAGCCGTGCCAACCAGCGCCAGGTTGTCGGCTACCTCTCGCGGGCCAACGTGATCGCCGCCCACACCCAGCGCCTGCACGACGAGACCCAGCTTGAGGCCGGCTGGCTGAGCCAGCGCTTTAAGCTGCGCCTCAAGGCCCGCGGCTGATGCACACTGCGCCGCCAGCAGCATGAAGCTGAGCGCTGCCGTGGTTGGGTATTGGGTGATGCCGCGTCTGTGGTTGCGCCGCCGCTGTGTGCGCCGTGGGCCTGCTTCGGCAGCGGCCCGCCCGCTCTATGCGCAGCGCCTGCTGGCGTAGCCCCAGCACCCAGGTGCGATGGCATGAGCCGTTGGCTAGACAGCCAACAATGCTCAGCCGCTCAGCGTCCGATCTGGAAGCCGTGAAGGCAGCGCCTGAGCAGGCGATTTCATGCGTGATTGGCAGCCGTATGATCCACCATCGCAGGCTGAGCTGCCGGATGCGCCTTGGCTGGCGCAGGCGCTGGCCCGCTGCACACGCTACGCCAAATCACAGGCAGAGCATCCTGATGCCTACTACTCTTTTGTCGATCCGGCCAATGTGAACACACTTGGTCGGAGTGGCCGTTCGAGCGCAATCTCGTGCTTGCGCACCTGACGGAGGGCGAGCTAGCGCTGGACATTTTGACCGGGCAGCGGGTTGGCGGCAGCGAGGTTCTCGACCGTCTGCTAGGCGCGTAGAACGCTGTGGCGCTCCTCTTTTGTCGATCCGGCCAATGTGAACACGCTTGGTCGGAGTGGCCGTTCGCGCGCAATCTCGTGCCTGCGCACCTGACGGCGGGCGAGCTAGCGCTGGATATGTTGATCGGACAGCGGGTTGGCGGCAGCGCGTTGCTCGACTGTCTGCTAGGCGCGTAGAGCGCTGTGGCGCTGCGTCCTCTGGCGGCCAGCAGGCGGCGTAGAGAGCTGGTCCGACCGCGTGTGAAGGAGCCGATCAATTGAGCGCGTGGGCGGGCACCAGCGCAGGCGCACAGCCGCACCACGGGGGTTGAACCACAGACGAATCTTCATCAAAAAACACACGCGGAGCCGGCGCTGGCGCAGGGGATGACTCTACAGCGGCGGCTTTTCTGCTATGATCGGGGGACGTTGTGGCCTGTAGCACGTGGGAGGGCGTATGTCGGTGCTGAACACCTCGATTAATCCGCGGGCGGCGGAGTACCAGGAGAGCTATGCGGCGATGGAGGCGCTGGTGGCCGAGCTGAATGCGCGCCAGGCGCAGGTGCGCGGCGGCGGCGGCGAGCGCGGCGTGGCCAAGTTTCGTGCGGCGGGCAAGCTGCTGCCCCGCGAGCGGCTGGAGCTGCTGCTCGATCCGGGCACGCCGTTCTTGGAGCTGTCGCCGCTGGCGGCCTGGGACATGTACGACGACGAGTCGCCGGGCGCGTCGCAGATCACGGGCATCGGCGTGGTGCGCGGCACCGAGTGTATGATCGTGGTCAACGATGCGACGGTGAAGGGCGGCGCGGTGTACCCGATCACCGTGCACAAGTCGCTGCGGGCGCAGCAGATCGCCGCCGAGAACGCGCTGCCGTGCATCACGCTGGTGGAGTCGGCGGGGGCCAACCTGCTGTATCAGGCCGAGTTTTTCGCCGACATCGGCGGGCGCGGCTTTGCCAACCAGGCGCGCATGTCGGCGCAGGGTATCCCGCAGATCGCGCTGGTGTTTGGCTCGTCGACGGCGGGCGGGGCCTACGTGCCGGGCATGAGCGACTACGTGGTGATGGTGCGCGACCAGGCCAAGGTGTTTCTGGGCGGGCCGCCGCTGGTGAAGATGGCGACCGGCGAGGAGGTCGATGACGAGACGCTGGGCGGGGCCGCGATGCATGGCAGCGTGTCGGGCGTGAGCGACTACACCGCCGAGGACGACGCCGACGCCATCCGCATCTGCCGCGAGATCGTGGCGCAGCTGAATCGGCGCAAGGCGCTGGCCGACCGGCGCAGCACCCCGCGCGCGCCGCTGTACGCCAGCGACGAGCTGCTGGGCGTGATACCGGCCAACCCGCGCATCCCGTTTGATGTGCGCGAGATCATCGCGCGGATCGTCGACGGCTCGGAGTGGCTGGAGTTTAAGCGCGACTACGGCCCGACGCTGGTGACGGGCCATGCGCACATCGACGGCTACCCGGTGGGCATCATCGGCAACAACGGCGTGCTGTTCTCGGAGTGTGCCATGAAGGCGGCGCAGTTCATCCAGCTGTGCAACCAGTCGCGCACGCCGCTGATCTACCTGCAGAATATCACGGGCTTTATGGTCGGCACCAAGTACGAGCGCGATGGCATCATCAAGCATGGCTCGAAGATGGTCAACGCGGTGGCGACCTCGACGGTGCCGCAGTTCACGGTGATCGTCGGCGGCTCGTATGGCGCGGGCAACTACGGCATGTGCGGGCGGGCCTACGATCCGCGCTTCCTGTGGACGTGGCCGAACAGCCGCATCGCCGTGATGGGCGGCGAGCAGGCGGCGGGCGTGCTGCGGATTGTGCAGGAGGATCGGGCCAGGGCGCGCGGCCAGGAGCCAAACCAGGGCCAGATCGAGATGATGCAGATGATGACGCGCCAGAAGTTCGAGCAGGAGTCCTCGCCGTACTACGCCACCGCCCGCCTGTGGGACGATGGCATCATCGACCCGCGCGACACGCGCCGCGCGCTGAGCATGGGCCTGGCGGTGGCGCACAACGTGGACTGGGCCACGCCCGGCGCGCCGCGCTACGGCGTCTTTCGCATGTAGCGGGCTTGCAGCCAGCAGCGGCTGCTACAGCACAGGCTGTTGAAGCGCGCTAGGCGTAATTTTCAACATACTAGCGCTCCAGCGTCGCCGTAAGCTAGCTCGCAAGCTAGCGCGGCGATGCTTAGTTTAGCAAGTATTAGTGGTGGTGGCACCATGTTTCTCACACATGTGGGGGATAGACGTACCATATACAATAAACTTAAGCACTAAAGGTCAGCACAGCCGCTCATCCGGCGGGCAGGTGCATGCGTATACCGAGAGAGGTCGTCTGTGAACACACAACGAAACACTGTCGAAACTGTTGAGACACGAACAGCACAGATCACCTTGGAATCTGGAATCATTTGGATCAAGATTAAGCCAGGTGTTCAGGAGACGCTGATTGATGCGCGAGCCAACGTGGCCGCCGTAAACCAGCTGTGCGGGGCCAAATCGTACCCGCGGCTGCTGGATCTGCGCGAGGCCATGCCGCTGTCACGGGAGGCGCGCGGCTTCTATATGCAGCCCGAGGCGCGCGTGAGCGCGACAAGCCTTGCGCTGGTGGTTGAGTCGGGCGTGAGTCGGCTGATCGGCAACTTGATTATGGGGCTGATCGGCGCGCGCGGTCTCGTGCGCATGTTCAGCGATATTGACGAGGCTGTGCAGTGGCTTGAGCGCTTTAAGTAGCCGTCTGCGCACGCTGGCACCTGGCGCGAAAGGAGGACCGTATGGCCCGCTCAACAACACGGGCGTGGGTCAACATCGCCGCGCTGGTGATCACGATTGGCGTTAACGCCCTAGCCAACCTTGTGCCCCTCAATGGACAGACCACCGGCGCAATCTCCGACAAATTCCCGATTAAGTTTGTCCCCGCTGGCTATGTTTTCTCGATCTGGAGCGTGATCTATCTCGCGCTGATCGCCTTTGCGGTGTATCAGGCGCTGCCGAAGTACCGCGAGAGCGCGTGGGTGCAGCGGGTTGGCTGGCTGTTTGCCGCGACCTGCTTTTTTAATGCCACCTGGATCTTTGCCTGGCACTACGAGGTGTTTCCGCTCACCGTGGTGCTGATGCTGGGGCTGCTGGCGACGCTGATCGTGCTCTATCGGCGGCTCAACGTTGGCCGCGAGGCGATCGGGCGGCGGGAGCAGTGGCTTGTGCAGGTGCCGTTCAGCCTGTACTTGGGCTGGATCACCGTGGCGACCATCGCCAACATCGCAACAGTGCTATACTGGGCGGGCTGGCGCGGCGACCCGCTGAGCGAGTCGGCCTGGGCGGTGCTGATGCTGCTGGCCGGTCTGGGCATCACCGCTGCGATTGCCTGGCGGCATCGCGATGTGGCCTACACGCTTGTGATTCTATGGGCGTATGTGGGCATCGTCGTTAAGCAGGCGGCGCTGGTGGCGTTTGTCGCCGGGGCTGCTGCCGCGCTCGTGCTGGTGCTGGTGCTGGTCGCCTTCTTCCGCAGCGTGCCGCGCCCGCGTGCGCCGCGCATGGCCGCGTAGGCGCGCTGAGTGCGCGTGAGGCGTCCAGCGTAGATAAAGGAGTCTGGAATGACCTCACGGATTGAGCGTGCGCACGACTTTCTACTGCAGCACGCGCGCCTGCTGGAGCGGCAGCTGTTTGCCGCGCTGTTCGCCGCTGCGGCCCCTGATGGCGCGGTGCGCGCGCTGCTGGCCTATCAAAATGCCGATGGCGGCTTTGGCAATGCGCTCGAGCCGGATAAGCGCGTACCGTCGAGCCAGCCTGTCGATGTGCAGGTGGCCTTCGAGTGGCTCGACGCGCTCGATCAGTTTGACGTCCCATGCGTCGTCGAAGCTGTCGACTGGCTGCAGTCGATCAGCCTGCCTGGCGCTGGCGTGCCCTTTGCCACCGCCGCCGTGCTGGACTACCCGCGCGCGCCGTGGTGGAATGTGTCGGCGGAGCCTGAGCCGTCGCTGAACCCAACGGCGGCGCTGGTGGGCCTGCTGCTGAAGCATGGCGTGCAGCATCCGTGGGTTGAGCAGGCTAGCGCGTGGTGCTGGCAGGCCCTGGCCGCTTTCGACGGCAGCGACTTCCACACCGTAATGTGCGCTGTAGAATTTCTGCGCCACACGCCCGATCAAGCGCGGGCTAAGCCGCTGCTGGATGCGCTGGGCCAGCGCATTCTGGCGGCTGGCGAGGTCAACTTTGACCCACAGGCGGGCGGCTATCTCAAAGGCCCGCTGGACTGGGCACCGTCGCCTGCGCACCCCTTCCACGCGCTCTTCAGCGCCGAGCAGATCGCTGCGGCCAGCGCCGCGCTCCAGCGCCAGCAGCAGCCCGACGGCGGCTGGCCAATCAACTGGCAGCCGATCACGGCGGCGGTGGAGTACGAGTGGCGCGGCGCGGTGACCATCCAGGCGCTGCTCAAGCTGCGCGCCTACCAAGCCCTCTAGGCACCGGCTACCGCTATCGGCTGTGCTGCAAAGCTCTGTTGTTTTTGGAGGAGGCGCTGATGCCTGATGTTCACTACCGCACCTGTCCGCTGTGCGAGGCTATGTGTGGCCTTGAGATTACGGTGGAGGGGGCGACGATCACCCGGATTGCTGGCGACGAAGCCGATCCTTTTAGCCGCGGCCATATCTGCCCCAAGGCTGTGGGCCTCAAAGATATTCACGCCGACCCAGATCGCCTGCGCCATCCGGTGCGGCGCACCGCCAGCGGCTGGGAGCGCATCGACTGGGACACGGCCATTGCTGAGGCGGCGCGTGGGCTGCGCGCGGTGCAGGCACAGCACGGCCCCGACGCGCTGGGCATCTATATTGGCAACCCGACGGTGCACAACTATGGCTCGCTGCTGTTTGTGCCGGCGCTGATCAAGGCGCTGGGCACGCGCAATCGCTTCTCGGCCACCTCGGTAGACCAGCTGCCGCACCAGTTTACAGCCTACTGGATGTTCGGCCACCAGCTGCTGCTGCCCATCCCCGATATTGACCGCACCCAGCATATGCTCATCCTGGGCGCAAATCCAGCGGTCTCCAACGGCAGCCTGATGTCGGCACCTGATGTCAAGCGGCGGTTGCGCGCGATCAGCGAGCGCGGCGGGCGGCTGGTGGTGGTGGACCCGCGGCGCAGCGAGACGGCGGAGCTGGCCGACGAGCACATCTTCATTCGCCCTGGCTCCGATGTGCTGCTGCTGCTGGGCATGCTGCACACGCTGTTTGACGAGCAGCTCGTCAGCCCTGGCAGGCTGGCCGAGCTTTGCCGCGACTTGGACCGTGTGACCGAGCTGGTGCGGCCCTATGCGCCCGAGCGCGTGGCCGGGCCAACCGGCATCGACGCGGCGACCATGCGGCGGCTGGCGCGCGACTTCGCGGCGGCTCCGGCGGCGGTGGTCTACGGCCGGATCGGCACCTCGGTGCAGCGCTTCGGCGGCCTGTGCAACTGGCTGATCAACCTGCTCAACATTGTCACTGGCAACCTTGATCGGCCAGGCGGCGCGCTGTGGACCCGCCCGGCCTTCGATGTCGTCGCCGCTGGCGGCAAGGGCAACTGGGGCCGCTGGCGCTCGCGGGTGCGCGGCCTGCCCGAGTTCGCCGGCGAGCTGCCGGTGGCAGCGCTGGCCGAGGAGATGCGCACGCCAGGCGCGGGGCAGATCCGCGGCTTCGTGACTGTGGCCGGCAATCCGGCGCTCTCGACGCCCAATGGCGCGCAGCTCGACGCGGCGCTGGCCGAGCTAGACTTTATGGTCGCCATCGACTTCTACATCAACGAGACCACGCGCCACGCCAACATTATCCTGCCGCCGACCTCGGCGCTGGAGCATGAGCACTACGACGTAACCTTCAACGTGCTGGCGATTCGCAATGTCGCCAAGTACTCGCCGGCCATCTTTGCGCCCGAGCCGGACATGCGCCACGACTGGCAGATTATCCAGGCGCTGGCCGGGCAGCTCGTCAACCCCGACGAGCCAGTCCAGCCGCTGCATCCTGATAAGCTGCTGGCGCGTGGCCTGCGCGGCGGCCCGTGGCGCGACACGCTCTCGCTGGAGCGCCTGCAGAGCGAGCCGCACGGCGTGGACCTTGGCGCGCTGGAGCCGAGCCTGCCCCAGCGCCTGGCCACCGCGGATGGCCTGATCCACTGTGCGCCTGAGCTGTTTGTGCAGGATCTCGCGCGCGTCGAGCGTGAGCTGCTCGACCAGCCAGCCAGCGCCGAGCTGGTCCTGATCGGCCGTCGCCAACTGCGCTCAAACAACTCGTGGATGCACAATGTCGAGCGGCTGGTGCGCGGTGCCGAGCGCTGCACGCTGCTGATGCATCCTGACGACGCCGCCCTGCGGCAGCTGAGCGCCGGACAGCAGGTGCGCGTGACCTCGGCGGTCGGCGCGATCGAGGTGCCGCTGGCGATCAGCGCCGAGATCATGCCCGGCGTGGTCAGCCTGCCCCACGGCTGGGGCCACGCACGGCCAGCGGCGCAGCTCCGCGTGGCGGCGGAGCACCCCGGCGCAAGCATCAACGACCTGACCGACGATAGCGCGATTGATCTGCTGACCGGCAATGCGGCGCTCAATAGCGTCGCGGTGACGGTTGCAGCGGCCTAGCGTGCACCCTGGACCTGAAAAAAGACTGGCCCTGCTGATTGTCGCAGCGGGGCCAGTCTTTTGGCGTGGGCTAGCGACGGACGCGGCGGCGCTGGTACAGCACCTGGAAGATCAGCGCTGGCAGCGGCAGCAGCACCGCCCAAGCGATCTGGGCCGGCAGCGTGTGGGCGAAGTCGGTGGGCTTGTCCATCGTTGCGCTCAGGAAGGCAAAGATCAGCAGCAGCGAGGCCACGTACACGCCGGCGTAGTGGATGAGCGCGCGGCCGTAGCCGATGCTCGCATACCAGGCGCGGCGCAGACCGCTGCCCAGCGGCTTGGGCGGGCCGAACTGCGCGACAGCGTGCGCCGCCGCCGCGTCCGCATCCATGCCCTGAGCCTGGTAGTCGGCGGCCAGCGCCAGCAGGTGCGCGCGTAGCTCGGCTAGCTCGGCGCTGCGGCTGGCGGCGGGCAGATGGCGTAGCTGGCGAGCGACGACCAGCAGGTATTCCTCAATAGCGCTAGGTGTCATAGCTGGGCCTCCTGCGCTGCAGCAGCGCATCGACGGCGTTGGCGTAGCGCTCCCACTCGTCTTGGCGGCGGGCTAGCTCGGTGCGACCGGCGGCGGTGATGCCGTAGACTTTGCGCGCCGGGCCGCTCTCCTGCGTATCCCACTGGCTTTCGACAAAGCCCTGCTGCTCTAGGCCGCGCAGGGCTGGGTAGAGCGAGCCTTCGCGCAGTTGGAGCACCTGGGCGCTTGTCGCCTCGATGGTGCGGGCGATGCCGTAGCCGTGCAGCGGTCCCTGCACGAGCACCGCCAGAATCAGCGTGGGCACATCGCCACGTGACAGATCGCGTGCCATAGGTTGTCCTTTCTTCTGTGTAGCGGTATAGCGGTGCGGGCTAGGCGCTCCGGCGCTGACGGCGGCGGCGTAGCAGCAGGATCGGCAGCGGCAGCAGTACCGCGCCGACAATTTGCAGCGGCAGCGTCTCGGCGCTGGAGGTGACGCGCAGCCACGTGAGCACGACCGCCAGCGCAACGAGGTAGCCGAGCAGCGCCAGGACGGCAACTGCGGCGCTGCGCGTGCTGCGCTGATGGCTGCGCCGCAGCTGGCGGCCAAGCCCATGCGCCGGGCCGAACTGTGCGACAGCATTTTTTGCCGCTGTGTCCATATCCATGCCCTGGGCCTGGTAGTCGGCGGCCAGCGCCAGCAGGTGCGCGCGCAGCTCGGCTAGCTCGGCGCTGCGCAGGTCTGCTGGTAGCGCCCGCAGCTGATAACCGATGCTGCGCAGGTACAGCTCGATAGCGTTTGATGGCATAGGGATGGTCTCCTTGCTAAAGGGTGAGTCGAAATATCACTTGAGCATCTGCCATGGTCGTTTAAGCCGGGCCAGCGTGAGCAGCAGCAGCCCCTGGCTGATCAGCAGCAGGATGCCGCCACCGGCGAGCGCCAGCTGAGCGGCTGGCAGCACCTGGGGAGCCTGGCGCAGCGCGGCATTGGCTGGCAGCAGGCTCAAGCCGAAGGCTGTCGCCATGCCGAGGCCGATCACCAGCAGGCCCAGCAGCATCTGCGCCTGCTTGACGCCGCTCATGCGCGCCGAGACGAACATGCCCAGGCTGTTCAAAAAAACGGTTACGGCCAGGCTCAGGCCCGCGCCAAACAGCAGCGTCTGCCCGCTGAACCACTGCACGCCAGGCTGCTGGTCGATCAGATTGGCGGTGATCAGGCTCAGCCCCACGACGATCTGGGTGAACAGCCAGGCCCAGAGCACCTGCATCGTCAGCTTGCCTGCCAGGATGGCGCGTGGGCTAAGCGGCAGCGCGAGCAGCGTCTCTAGCGTGTGGCGCTCGCGCTCGCCGGCGAAGCTGTCGGCGGCCATGGGCAGGGCCAGCGCCGACGGCAGCAGCACCCAGAAGATCAGCGCATGGCGTGGAATCCAGCTGTCCTCGAAGATCAGCGGCAGCAGCACGGCGAAGTAGGCCACGATGCCCAGCTGCACCAGCAGCCGCAGCCGGTTGCCGATGAACTGGGCCACAAGCTCGCGGCCCTCTTTCCAGAGCATAGCGCGATAGTCAGCGATCATTGGGCACCTCCGTGTGCTGCTGGGGCGTGACCAGCGCCAGAAAGGCCGACTCGAGCGAGCCTTGCTGCGCCTGCACGCTGTCGATCTGGCCGCCATGGCTGACGATCGCCGTGATCAGCGGGGCCAGCGTGCTGCTTGGCGGCTGATCGAGCTGTAGCTCCTGCGCGCTGGCGCTGTGCAGCGTCCAGCCAGGCAGGAGCGCGATGGCTGCGCGCACGTCGGGGCTATCGAAGCCGCTGCCATGTAGCGTGACCTGCTGGCGCTGGCCGCTGGCGCTCCTGATCTGCTCCGGCCGCCCGAGGGCCGCCAGCCGCCCCTGGCGCAGCACGCCGATCAGCGTGCACATGCGCTCGGCCTCGGCCAGGTTGTGCGTGGTAATGAACAGCGTCGTCTGGGTGCTGGCGACCAGCTCAAGCAGCGTCTGGCGCAGGCTGACGGCGGCGGCTGGGTCGAGGCCCGCCGTCGGCTCGTCAAGAAACACCAGCCGCGGGCGATGGATCAGCGCGCGGGCGATGGCCAGCTTCTGGCGCATGCCGCGGCTCCAGGTGGCGACCGGCTCGTGTCGCCGCTCCCACAGCCCAAATGTGCTCAGTAGCAGCTTGGCGCGTGCCTGGCGCTCGGCGCGCTCTAGGCCGTAGGCGCGCCCGGCAAACGCTAGGTTATCAGCAGCGCTTAGGCGCTCGTAGAGGCCGCTGTGCTCCAGCAGCACGCCAGTCTGGGCGCGAATTTGACGGGCGGCCTTGCGCACATCCAGCCCGAGCACCTCGGCATGGCCGCCGCTGGGCTTGAGCAGCCCTAGCAGCAG
The DNA here is from genome assembly GCA_013538855.1 of Herpetosiphonaceae bacterium. Classification (GTDB taxonomy): domain Bacteria; phylum Chloroflexota; class Chloroflexia; order Chloroflexales; family Herpetosiphonaceae; genus OHK22. The sequence continues at coordinate 25,088 of JABXJS010000026.1, read as the reverse complement.
CCGAATTGTTGTTGTCTTGCCTGCGCCATTTGGCCCGAGCAGCCCGAAAATCGTGCCTGCCTCAAGCCGTAGATCTAGCCCCTCCACCGCCGCACGCCCGCCGAACGAGCGGCTGAGCTGGTGCGTTTGTAGCACTGCCTGCATCGTCGTGCGCTCCTTAGACTACGTTGCGCTGCATCCCCGTGCAGCATGTGGGCGCGTTGGGGGCGCAGTTGCAAGCCCCGCCATGCACCCACAATGTGGGATGTCCACATCGAAATGGCCTTGTAGCTATACATCGACCATGACTATACATAGATTTTAGATGTATGTCAATAAAATAAGCATCGCTGATTAGCGATGCTTAGACTCAGGTGTGGTGCGTACTGCGGACTGGGTGTGAATTTAGGGCGCAGCGCAGGGTTCCAGGCTGCGCCCAGCGTATGCGCGCTGCGCGGTACACCGGCACTCCCGTCGCTTAGCGCGCTGGGCGCTGCTGCGGCTCCAGCACAAAGCGCCACAGCAGCGCCAGCGCGAGACACTCGAAGGTCAGCGGGCCGTAGGGCGGCAGATGGCCCGACGTGAGGCTCACGGCGGCAACAGCGAGCAGCAGGCCGGTTGGCAGCATGAGCCAGTGTGGCTGCGCATTGAGCACGACGGCGGCGATCACACAGGCGACTGCCAGCAGCCCAACCCACGAGAGCAGGCCGAAGAACATCAGGCCGAGGATCGCGAGCAGCGCCAGCCCCCAGCCGAGCCACAGCCGCCGCCCGTTGAGCAGCACAAAGGCCGTGGCGATCATGCCAATGAACCAGCTCACCTCGCCGATATTCTTCAGCCATGCGCCAGCGCCCAGCTCCGCCGTCCGCAGCAAGTACTCGGTCGTTGCCGCCAGGGTGCCGCGATCAAGACCCGCCGCGCCGCTCTGGGCCTGGCGCATCACGAAGCCCGGCGCTAGCCCGGCCAACACGTCGAACGCGCCATAGAACAGCGCGAAGCAGCCCATTGCCAGCCGCGCCAGGTTGGCCTGCCAGCCGCGCTGCCCCGCCAGGGCCACAAACACCGCCAGCGCCACGCCGCCGAAGGCGATTAGCTGCAGCGTGTGCACCAGCATCCAGCGGTCGAGCACCGGGCTGACATCATCAAAGATTGTGGTCAACGTCAGCGTCGGGTGCCAGAACTCGAGGATGCCGACAAAGAGCGGCGGCAGCAGCATTACCAGCAGGCGTATCCAGCGTGTTCGTTGCTTCAATCAGGTGGCTCCTTTCACAGGTAGACTTTTCGCTACGACGCTGGCTGGCCCTAAATTGTCGCAGCCAGTCTAGCCGACTGCTCAAGCCATCGCACGCTGGCGTGGGGGCTGGGCCACCTGGCGACGCGCCAATCAGCGTGCGCTCCAGCACCAGCCTGCCCGAAGGGCACCCGCCAACCCTGAGCCGCCGCGACAAACCACAGACGCTGATTTTCCTAGCGGGAGACGCACGTCGCTAGCACTTGCTGGTGGTATGGCCGACAGCATAGGCAGTGGTGTGAACTATGATGGAGAAAAAAGCAGCGTTGGTGTTTGTGCGCACGTGATTCAGGGTTCGCGTCGGCGGCGGTGCAGGCCCGACCCGGCCTTTTGCCCTGTGGCGGCGGCGGCAGCGGCGGCGAATCCCACCAGCGCGGTTGACTGTCGTAGCCAGCCTAGCCGACTGCTCAAGCCATCGCACGCTGGCGTGAGGGCTGGGCCACCTGGCGTCAAGCCAATCAGCGTGCGCTCCAGCATCAGCCTGCCCGAAGGGCACCCGCCAACCCTGAGCCGCCGCGACACACCACAGACGTTTATTTTCCTAGCGTGAGACGCACGTCGCCAGCACTTGCTGGTGGTATGCCCGACAGCATAGGCAGTGGTGTGAACTATGATGGAGAAAAAAGCTGCGTTGGTGGTGGCCCGCTCGTGGTGGCGGGCAAGCGTCGGCGGCGGTGCAGGCCGAATCCGGCCTTTGGCACAGCGGCGACAGCGGCGTTGTGGGCGTGATGACAAGTTGCGCTTTTGTGCATTTGAACTAAAATAGATGCACAGCGTCATGCGCGCTGATCCTTCCGCAGTACCGAGCACACACCAGCTAACACATATCGTCAGCGTCCAGCGCGGACGCCAGCCCCCACGCAAAGGAGCGTTGTATGTCCTCTGAGATCTACTTCGATAAAGATCAGGAGCTGTTTCGCCAGACCGTGCGGCGCTTTGTTGAGCGCGAGATCAACCCCCACGTCGAGGAGTGGGAGGCGGCGCGCTGCTTCGATGGCCGCAAGCTGTTTAAGCAGATGGGCGACCTCGGCTTTCTCGGCGTGTCCTACCCCGAGGAGTACGGCGGCGCTGGCCTCGACTACTGGTACAACGTCGTGCTGGCCGAGGAGGTGGGCCGCGCCGACTGCGGCGGTGTGCCGATGGCCATCGCTGTGCACACCGACATGGCCACGCCCGCGCTGGCCGAGTTTGGCTCCGAGGAGCTGAAGCAGCGCTTTCTGGCCCCGGCCATCGCCGGCGACATGATCGCCGCCATCGCCGTCAGCGAGCCGGACGCCGGCTCCGACGTGGCGGCCATCCGCACCCGCGCCGTGCGCGACGGCGACGAGTACGTGATCAACGGCTCCAAGATGTGGATCACCAACGGCACGCAGGCCGACTTTATCACGCTGCTGGCGCGCACCGGCGACGAGGGCGGCTTCCGCGGCATGTCGCTGATCATCGTGCCCACCGACACGCCGGGCTTCCACGTGTCGCGCAAGCTGGAGAAGCTGGGCAACCACTCCAGCGACACCGCGCTGCTCTCGTTCGACGACGTGCGCGTGCCGGTGGCCAACCGCATCGGCGAAGAGGGCATGGGCTTTATGCTGCAGATGCAGCAGTTTCAGAAGGAGCGCCTGGTTGGCGCGATCATGGGCAACGCCGGCGCAGAGAAGGTCATCCGCATGACGATCAACTACTGCCGCGAGCGCAAGACCTTCGGCCAGCCGCTGATCGACAACCAGTGGATTCACTTCAAGCTGTGCGAGCTGCTGACCGAGGTGGAGGCGCTGCGCCAGCTGACCTACCACTGCACGCGGCTGCTGGTCGCAGGCCACGACATCACCCGCGACGTGTCGATGGCCAAGCTCAAGGCCGGGCGGCTGGCCCGCGAGGTCGCCGACACCTGCCTGCAGTTTCACGGCGGCATGGGCTACGTCGAGGAGTACCCGATGGCGCGCTACTTCCGCGATGCGCGCCTGCTGTCCATCGGCGGCGGCGCAGACGAGATCATGCTCGGCATCATCGCCAAGTACGAGGACATGCTGCCGCGGCGGCGCAAGTAGGCGCGCAGCTTGGCGGGCTACTGCTACCAATGCACGGTCAGCAGTCGTCAGCGCGCGAGCAACTGCGCCGAACGCGCATGCTGTATGCGGCCATGCCGCTGCTGGCTCAACATCGATATGTGTGTGGCCGCGAGCTCGCGGCCACACGCTGAGCCTGACACACCACGGCGAGCCGCCGCGCTCGCTGCAACCACGAGTTTGAACAATGCTGCGGCGCTGCCCACGTCCGGCGACGCCGCTGAGAGGTGATCGTATGCAACCGCTGGACTACACCGCCAAGTACTGCGTGGTCGGCGCTGGCTCGTCGGGGCTGACCGCCGCCAAAAACCTGGTCGCGCTCGACATCGACTGCGACGTGATCGAGCGCGAGGACGACGTGGGCGGCAACTGGTACTATGGCCGACCCAACAGCAGCGTCTACAAATCGACGCACCTGATCTCGTCGAAGCCAGGCACCGAGTACACCGACTTTCCGATGCCCGCCGAGTACCCCGACTACCCGAGCCACCACCAAGCCTGGGAGTACCTGCGCTCCTACGCGCGCGCCTTCGACCTGTACCGCCTGATCCAGTTCAACACCTCCGTCGTCTCAATCACGCCAGCGGGCGAGCATTGGGACGTGGCGCTCGACAGCGGCGCGACGCGGCGCTATCGCGGTGTGATCATCGCCAACGGCCACAACTGGGACCCGAAGATACCGCACTACCCCGGCCACTTCGACGGGCTGGCGCTGCACTCCGCCGAGTACAAGACGCCGGACGTGCTGCTGGACAAGCGCGTGCTCGTGGTGGGCGCGGGCAACTCTGGCTGCGACATCGCGGTAGAGGCGGCGCAGAACGCCGCGCAGACCTTCCACAGCACGCGGCGCGGCTACTGGTACGCGCCCAAGTTTGTGCTGGGCAAGCCCGCCGACCAGATCGCCGAGGCCGGGCTGAAGCTGCGGGTGCCGCTGGCGCTGCGCCGCGCCTTCAACGTCGCGCTGATCAAGCTGATCTTAGGCGACCCGACCAAGTACGGCCTGCCCAAGCCCGACCATAAGTTCTACGAGACGCACCCGATCGTCAACTCGCAGATGCTCTACTACATCGGCCACGGCGAGATCACGGCCAAGCCCGACGTGCGCGAGCTGCGCGGCGACCGTGTGGCCTTTGTCGATGGCAGCGAGGAGCAGATCGACGTGCTGATCTACGCCACTGGCTTCAAGATCAGCTTCCCGTTTATCGACACGCAGTACCTAAACTGGCGCGACGGCCGCCCGCAGCTCTACATGAACATCTTCCACCCGGAGTACGACAACCTGTTCGTGGCCGGGCTGATCCAGCCAGACAGCGGCCAGTGGGGGCTGGTGGACTACCAGGCGCAGGTGATTGCGCGCTTCATCCATGCGCAGCGCCACGACCCAACCAAGGCCGCCGAGTTCCGCCGCCGCAAGGCCACGCCGCGCGTCGAGATGGACCACAGCATCAAGTACGTCAACTCCACGCGCCACTACCTCGAGGTCGAGCACTTCAGCTACCGCAACGGCCTGAAGAAGCTCATCCGCCAGCTCGCGCGCTAGCCGCGCCCCGCCGCCCTGGCCTAGCCGGGGCGGCGGGCACAGCATGCTCTTGGCGAATCTGGGCAGCGCATGCCCAACATGGATGGAGAGAAAAAGCCCTGCTACGTAATCGTTCAGTGGATGCGCTGAGCCGTGCAGGGGGCTAGCGAGGACAAATGGACAGTGATGAAGATGCGTTTATCGGGCTTGATCTGGGGCTAGGCGCATCGAGCACGCTCAAAATCGTCTACGATACGATTGACCTGGACTACCCGCGCGCTCGATTTGCCGCCTACCTCGACAATGATTTCTGCACCGTCAACCGTTTCGTATTCTGGGCGGTTAGAAGTGACCTGCTGCCGTTTCTGCAGGATCTGCTGGCGGTTTTGGATCTCAACCAGGATTGGGCCAAGCTGGAGAGCAGCATGGGCGATACATTTAATCTTATCGTTGGCGCAGACAAGCGCAGAAGCTTGTCTGCGGCCTACCAGTTGAGCCTCGATACCTGGGCTGTGCAAGATTTTGGCGTGCATACGCTGACAGGCAGCATTGGGCTGAACATGGAGTATTGCTATGTGCTGATGCGTCAGTGCAACCTGCTCTCCCGTCACCTAGGCCAATACTGGACGTGAGGCCAAGCCTGCCTCACGTAGGGCAGCAGATGCGGCGCGGCAGCTCGGCGAGCGGGGGCGGGCTGGCGATGAGGGCGGCGAGGCGCGCGCCCTCCTGGGCGTAGATCAGGAACTGGGTCTGGTTGGCCTGGGCGATCAGCTGCTCGGCGCAGCGCTGGGCAGCGGCAGCGCGCCCGTGGCCGAGCAGCCACATGCCGCGCACAAGCTCGCGCAGCAGCGCGGTGCTGTGGCCTGCCCCAGCGGGCGGCGGCGGGTCGATCAGCTCTGCGGCTGCATCGAGGCGGCCCTGGGCGACATAGACCAGCGCCAGGTACATCTGGGTGCCGGTGTAGAAGGGCACATCGCGGCTGAGCAGCGGCGTGGCGAGGGCGCGCAGCAGGCAGCGCTCGGCCCCGGCGAGGTCGGCGGAGACGCTGAGAGCGATGGCGTGGCCGAAGTCGGCGATGCCGCGCAGCCAGGTGTTCTCCAGCAGGTCGCAGTCGCGGCCAGCCTGGCGCGCCGCCGCGCTCGCGCCGTCAATATCGCCGCAGGCCACCAGCGTGATCGCCTGCACCATGCGGCTGGCGACAATGCCATCGATATCGCCCATCGGTATCTTGAGCTGGAGCACGCGCTGGGTGCGCCACAGGGCGCGCTCCAGGTCGGCGTGATAGTAGTCGCTCAGCGAGAGATGGTGCAGGATGTTCGACATCAGATACTCATTGCCGGCGGCGTGGGCCAGCTCTAGCGCCTGATCGCCGGCCGCCTCGGCCCCGGCCATATCGCCCATATCGCGCAGCGTAACGCTCAAGTACTGGAGCGCATCGGCGGTGACGCCCTTGGCCCCGATGGCGCGGCTCTGCTGGATGCACTTGTGCAGATGGTAGTGCGCCTGGGGGTTGTCGCCCTGCATCCGCGCCAGGTAGCCCAGCGTCAGGTTGGCGTAGGACTTGATGGTGCCTGCTACGAGCGGCTGTGCCAGCGCCAGCGGGGCCACCTGGGCCAGCGCCGCCTCGCACAGCTGGCGCGCCTCATCGACGCGGGCCAGCGTGATCAGGATGCGAATGCGCGTGGACTGAATCTGCATCAGATGGCTGAATGCGTCGGCTGAGTTGCTGCCGCCGAGCGCCGCGACCGCGTGATCGCACAATGTCAGCGCCTCCTCGAACGCGCCGCGGCGATAAGCGCACAGCGCGATCTTCTCGCCGAGGCGCGCCTGATCGATCGGCTGCGTGGCCATGTTCAGCGCCGCATAGTAGCTCGACTGCGCGTCGTCGAGGCGCGTGGACTGCGCCAGCAGATCGCCGCGCAGAATCAAGAGATCGAACGTCTGCGCCTGCAAGTGGCTGCGGGCGTACTGCGGCCCGCGCAGCGCGGCGAGCAGCTCGTCGAGGACGCTGGCCATCAGCGTGGCCTGGCCCGGCGGCAGGTACTCGCTGGGCTGGCGCAGCATGAGCGCGCAGGCGGCATCGAAGTCGCTGGCGTGGATCAGATGCTGGATGGCGCGGATGGGATCGTCGAGCTGGAGGGCCAGCGCGGCGGCGGCCTGGTGCAGCTGGTGGCTGTAGGTGGGCTGCGCGTTAATCGCGATCAGCAGCGGCTCGCGCAGCAGCGGATGCGGCGCGGCGGCGGCGACCTGCTCGATCAGCCGACTGCGCTGCAGCGCGATCAGCCCAGCCTGATGGTTGTGCGCGGGCCAGCGGGCGCTGAGCTGCTCGGCGACCGCCGCCGTGGTCAGATTGAGCGTGCCACGCCAGACCGCCAGCAGATCAAGCAGGCGGCGCGCATCGGGCTGAAGATCGTTCAAGATCGACTCGATCAGATAGCTGGCGATGGGGAAGGGCTGGCCGTCGCGCTGGCCGCCACCGTGCTGCTCCCAGTACTGGAGGGCGAGCCGCGCCAGCATCGGGCTGCCGTCGGTTTGCTCGTAGACCTGAGCGACGTGCGACGGGCTGGCTCCTGTCAGGCGCTCGCAGAGCAGCGCGAACTCCGCCCGCTCCAGCCCGCCGACATCGAGGTGGGCGATGCGCCCAAAGCCTAGCTCGGCACGGGTGACAAACAGCATCTGACAAGCGGGCAGGCGCGCGATCAGCTGCTCCAGCAGCGCGCCGACCGCTGGCAGCGCGTTGAGCGCCTGGGCGTCGTCGAAGATGAGCAGCGGTGCGGTCAGCTCATCAAGCGCGGCCACAACCAGCGCGAGCTGCTGCGCAAAGGCCGGCGTGGGGCTGCCAGCGGTCGGCTGATCGAGCAGCGGCAGCAGGCGCTGCGGCTGCTCGATGCGCGTGCTGGCGAACACCGCGAGCTGGCGCAGCAGAAACTCGGGCGCGAGCGTTGTTGCGGCAGAGCAGGTCATCCAAAACACGCCGCAGCCGCCACAAGCGCTGGCAAGCTGCGCGGCGAGCGTGGTCTTGCCCATGCCGCCCATGCCGCACAGCGCGAGCTGGCGCGCGTGCTCCAGGCGCAGGCGCAGCTGCTCGGCGAGGATCGGGCGGGCAACCACATACTCGGGCACGTGCGGAATCGGCTCAAGCTGGCCGATCTCTTGGCGGGCGATCAGCGCGGCCTCGGCGACAACCTCGCGGGTGGGAGCGGAGCCGGTGGCGGCGAGGGCCAGCAGATGCTCGCGGCGCTCCGCATCGTGCTCGATGCCTAGCGCTGGCACAAACAGGGCGGCGATGGCGGTAATGTTGGGCGTGCGCTGGCCATTTTCTAGCATCGAGATTTGACCGGGGCTGTAGCCAACGGCAATGCTCAGCTCGGTCTGCGTGAGCCGGGCGCGGCGGCGCAGGAAGCGCAGGTAGCCGCCAAAGCTGGTGATCGTTGCGGTCTCTGGGTGTGCCATGGATGAATGATAGTACACGCATAATCTGCCGTAAAGTGGTGATTTTTTCCAGCTGTGAAATTTTGTGAAGTCTTTCCTGCCGCCCCTCTCTATACTCCACCCATGCATCACATCATTCGCGAAACCATCACATTGATCAGGATCGAGCGCTGGCTGCTGCATGATGACAGCGCCGAGCCGAGCGCGCCCGAGCAGGTCGCCGAGCAGGTTGTCGAGGAGATCGTCCTCAGCGGCAGCACGGCGGTGCAGGTGCGCGAGGTGCTGCTGCGCATCTTTGCCGAGTACCTTGGCGACGATTCAGACTAGTGCGGGCGCGAGTGCGGATGCGTGGCGAGTATTTAGGCATAAGGAGGTAGCGATGGCTAGCACAGGCTGGACACGGATTGCGCCACAGCTGCGGACAACACCGCTCGCAGGGCTGCTCACAGCGCTGCTGCTGCTGATCGTCGGGCTGTCGGTTGGCCACGCGCAGCCGCAGCAGACATGCCGCGACATTGTCAATATCACGGTCTGCGCCGATGAGTTTGCCGAGACCACGGCCAACGGCGGCGGCTTCCGGCTACGTGGCAATGTGATCATCGGGCCACGTGGGCTGCCCGCTGTTGTGAAGGTCGGCGACATCGGCAACATTTTCGATGGCTCCGTGCTTGATCCCAACATCTCAACGGCCACGTTCTACCACTTCAATCAGGCTGATCCCAACACCGGCAGCACCGATTTTTTGATCGGTGACGTTGGCATGCTTGACGATGCGACCGGGCTGGCGCTGCTGGGGTCCACGGTTATCGCCGCACCCAACGATCCCGGCCAGGTGCGCGTCGGGCGGCTGTTCGTCGATGTGACCAACCGCAAAATCTTTAATCCGGCCGCTGGCGCGGTGCCCGTCTTCGCCCAGGAGGGTATCACGCGCAACGCCAACATCAGCCTGCACTTTGCTAGCCGCGTCGGCGCGCTGGCCTTCTTCCGCAACGGCGGCAGCGTCAACGAGCTGGCGCTGGTCGATGGCGAGTTCGATCTGACTGCCAAGACCTTCAAGGGCACCGTGCCGATTGATCTCAAGCTCAACCAGCAGGGCGAAAACCCCAACCTGCGCATCACCATGCGCGCCACCTTCAGCAGCACCGGCGCGTTTAGCGGCAGCGTCGATGCCTTCAAGGCTGCGCTGGCTGGGCTGATCATGGATGTCTCTGGCGTCACGGTTGCGCCTGCGACAGTGAGCGCGCCGGCGACATTCCAGGCGGCGCTCGTGCGCGTGCTCAAGGCCGACAACCAGAGCGTGCCGACGCTCGACCCGACGAACCCATCCCTGATCTTCGCATTCAGCAACCTCAAGTACAAGGGCGGCCAGTTCGAGATCGGCGGCGTCGAGGTGCCGATCAACAGCTGGGAGTTTGGCAACGCCTTCAAGCTGACCAACCAGACGCTCGGCATTGTCAACGCCGGCGGCGTGCAGTCGCTGCAGATCAAATCAACCATGACCTTCTTTGGCGACGACGGCGAGGCTAGCCGCAAGCTGCCCATCATCCTGTCGGTGGGGCGCACAGAGACCGCGCCAGGCGTGTTTGTGCCCGTCTTCTCCGCTGGCCTGGGCGCAATTTCGCCGAAGATTGGCACCATGACCTTCAAGCTTCAGGGCGCGGTATTCAGCGGCAGCGCCGCCGAGAACTTCTGGGGCCTCAAGGCCAGCAGTGTGGCGCTGCAGTGGCCGGCCTACCTAGGCGGGCAGACAGCGGCGGGCATCAACAACTTCATGCTGGGCGTGGAGCTAGACGGCAGCGGCAACAAAAAGTTCAAGGTTGCGATTGGCAGTGGCACATTCTCGCTGCCGCCGCTGCAAAGCTCGGTGTTTCAGGGCACGCTCGGCGCGACGGTCGGCGTGGTCAGCGATACGCTGATGATCACCGGCACCGGCACATTCTCAATCGTCTTGCCCAACAGCGGCAACAGCGCCGGGGTGAACGCCACCGCCATCTTGCGCTACGGCAAGGGGGTGGATGCCAGCACACCGCCGCCGCCAGCGAATGCGCCCAAGTGCCTGCGCTTTGGACGGCCAGTGCTCTGTCCATCTGTGCCGGGTACACCAGCGCCAGAGACCACAATCAACGAGTTTGATGTGCAGCTCTCCGGCTTCAGCCTGAAGATCGCCGGCTTCGGCCTGACGGTGACGAATCCGCGTGGCCTGCCCGATGGCGGATTTGCCGCTGACGACGTGGCTGCCACACTGCCGGCTGGCATCATCTTCGATAACGTTGGCGGCGGCACTGGCACCAACGCCATCACCATCCAGGGCCTGAGCGTGTCGGGCACAGGTGACATCAGCATCCAGGGCGGCGGCTTCCAGATTGCGCCGATTAAGTTTGGCGGCTATCAGTTCGTGGGGCTGAAAGGCACGTTTGTGAAGCTGCCCGCTGGCGGATTCCAGTTCGAGGCGGCTGGCAAGCTGCCCTTGCCGGGCATCGAGCCTGGCGCGAACGGCGGCGGCATCGGCGTGGAGGTGCGCATCCGCACCAAGCCCGACAACAGCGTCGATGGCTTCGGTGTGACGGTTGAGTTTACCTCCGGCGGCCCCATTCCTAAGATCAAGCTGCCGGGCACGGGCATGAGCATCGCGGCGGTCAGCGGCTCCTTCGATCTCAACGCCGGCACGGCCACGATTCAAGTGACCATGAAGGCCACCAGCGATGCGGCCATCCCGCTTGGCGCGCTGGGCAGCCTGCCGCTCGCCACCGTCAACGGCAGCCTCTCCGTGCAGGCCCCGCCAGCCTTCCAGATGAGCGCCAACGCCTCGCTCTCGATCCTGATCTTCCAGGTGGCGCAGGCTAGCGTCAACATCGGCCAGGGCTTTGGCTTCAACGGCGGCCCAGGCATGAACGTTAATCTGACCGTCAACACCTTGCTCGTCGATGGCTCGGCGCATCTGCGCATCGGCCAGGTGACGCTCAGCGACGGCACGAAGAAGATTCGCGTGCAGGGCGATGCCAACGTGAGCCTGATCATCCCAGAGAAAATTTTTGCTGGCCTGCCGCGCGATCCGGTCACGCTGGCCTCGCTGACCGTCGGCTTTGGCCAGTACCAAGACACCAAGACCGGCCGCAAAAGCGCGGGCCTGCTGGCGATGGGCTCGCTGGCGCTTGTTGGTAATGTCGGCGGCTTCCTCGACATGGGCACCAGCCCGCCAGACGTGATCTTCTTCAAGGATGCCAACCGCTTCCAGCCGGTGCCGGTCGCGCTGCTGCGGGCGCGGGCGGCGGCAGGTGTGGCTGGCTACAGCAGCCGCCAGATCGACTGGCGCGAGGCGGCGCTCGTTGGCGCAGATCAACGCCATGTTATTCAGGACACCGTGCCCTATGTGCTCACCGACACCACGCGGCTGCTGATGGGCATCGAGTACACCGGCACGCTGGGTCTGGGCCAGATTCGCCTCCAGTTGCCCAGCGGCACCATTTTGACCGCAGGCACGGTCAACGGCACAACCGAGGTCTACACCGCCGAGAGCGATCTTGCAGGCGGGGTGCTGATGTTCGTGCTGCATGGCGCAGCGCCCGGCACCTACCAACTGCTGATCGACAACCCGCCCGCCGACTACACCGCCAACGCGCTGGTGCTCAACGAGGCACCAACTGGCGGCATCAGCAACAATGTGTGTGGCGGCGCGGCGGTCGCTGGCGTCACCGTGACCTGCAACGGCTCCGGCGCGAACATCGGCCAGGTGAGCTTCGATTGGAGCGCCGCCGATATCGACACGCCAGCTGCGACTGTTGACGTGGGCTACGTCCAGGTCATCGACAACGTGATCGACCCCACCACCTTCACCGTGCTGGAGGCCGACCAGCCGCTCGGCAGCGGCAGCGCCACCTGGGATTTGAGCGCGGTGCCGACGGGCGTGTACCGCGTGGCCATCGAGGTGTCCAACACCAGCGGCCCGCCGGTGCGCGCCTACGGCGATCAGTTGATCGACCTGACCGACGCGCGCGCGCCAGCTGTGCCCAGCAATCTCAGCGCTACTTCGCTGCCTAACGAGCTAAGCCTGCGCTGGGACCAGAACAGCGAGCACGATCTGGCGGGCTACGAGGTGGGCCTCGGCGTGGTCGATCCCAACCAGGCCGATGATGTGAGCAACTTCTTCTACACCCGCCACATGGGGCCAAAGGACGTGATCGCCAACACCAGCGGCCTCGTCGATGGCAAGCTCTGGGGCATCCCCGACAACGTCGAGGTCTTCTATGGCCTGCGCGCCTACGATGCCAGCGGCAACTACAGCGCGTGGACGCCGCTGCAGCGCGGCAGGCCCTGGGCGCTGGCCCCCAACACCTGGAACCCGCTGCCAAACGGCGTCGGCCCCGGCGGCGTCGAGATCGCCTTCAACACGCCGATGGACCCGGACCTGTTCGCCAGCGCGCTTACGGTGCGCGATGCGAACGGCGCGCTCGTGGCTGGCTCAACCTACCTGCTGACCAACGACAGCCTCGATCAGGTGATCGGCATCGGCTTCGTTCCCGATGCGCTGATGGATGGCCAGTACACCGCCACGCTCAAGGGCGGCCCGTCCGGCGTCCAGGCGCTCGACGCCCGCACCATGGACGGCGACTACAGCTGGAGCTTCCGCATCGCCCCGTCCAAGGCGCTGCTGCCTTTCCTCAAGAAGTAGCCGACGCTACATCTGTTGCACCCTCACGTGCGGCCCTGGCATACACGCCGGGGCCGCACAGCTGCGCGGTGGTTTGTATCAAGCTTGATACTGCTCCTACTGAATCAATATGGTAAACTCTTACCCACTCGCTTGGGCTGGAAAGTTCGAGCACATATTTTGAAGGAGTCGTGTTGCAAATGCTAAACAGTATCAACCGCCGCATACGTGAAATCCGCTGGCGGATCAATCGCGATATTCGGTCTACAACGACGGTGAATACAAAGCAGGGTCGCTTTACCATTTACTGTCGGGATAGCTCCCTGAGCCGCGAGCTTTACTGCTATCGAGAGTTTGAGCTAGACTTGATTGTGCGCACCACCAACTTCTTGCGTCAGCATGGATTTGCGCTCACCCCCGACGGCACGCTGCTAGATATTGGATCAAACATTGGTGTCATTTCCATCGGCATGCTGCACCACAACATTTTTAAGCGCGCCATCGCGCTGGAGCCAGAGCCAGCAAACTTTCATCTGCTGCAGCAGAATGTGCGCCAAAACGGCATGGCTGATCAAATAACCTGCCTACCTGTTGCGATCTCGGATCAGCCAGGCACCGTAAATTTTGAAATCAGCGAAGGCAACCTCGGCGACCATCGGGTGCGCAGCCAGGCCGATCAGCCAACAGCCGCTAATGCCTTCAACGAGTCATCGCGCCAAACAATCCCTGTTCCCGCGCAGAGCCTCGATGTGCTTCTTGCCGACTTACCCACGGATCTTGTAAACAAGATTCAGCTGGCCTGGATGGATATTCAAGGTTGGGAGGGGTACGCGATTAAAGGTGGGGCCGCACTGTTCAAACGCGCTATTCCGCTGATGACAGAGCTGTGGCCGTATGGCATTGAGCGCTCCGGCATGGGCACAGCGCCGTTCTGTGATTTGGTGGCCCGCTACTGGAAACAGTACTGGACATTTGAGCATCAAGCGCTAACCGCACACCCGGTTGCCGAGCTGCCCAAGCTGTTTGAGCAGATTGGCTATGCTGGGCGCTACACGAATATTCTGCTGACACCATAGCGTGCATTGCTGACCTGTTGCTTGATCAGCACACTCTGCACTATTCCTAATTTTCTTGCTTGACAAAGTGCTTATCTGGCTCTATTATCACGCTGCTATGAAACTACAACAGCTGGACAATCTTTTTAAACCGGCGCTGCGCCTCCGTCGTCCTCGTACCCACGTGGTTCAGAGGGCTTTCGTGGTCTGCCGGCGATCCAGCTAAATCTGAGTTGCTGACCATAGCCCCCCTGAACCGTTCTGCGGTTTCAGGGGGGCTTTTTTATGTTTCGCGGAGGTATCGATGCTGCAGGTTGGAATTTTTGGGATCACTGGCTATGCCGGGTACGAGCTGGCGCGCTGGCTTCAGCGCCATCCGCAGGCCACCGTCGCCTGGGCTGTCTCCGAGTCCAACGCTGGCTCCAGCTTGGCCGCTGTCGTGCCTGGGCCGCTCGACCTGCCGCTGCTGGCGCTGGAGGACGCGGACTGGGGCGCGGTCGATGTGGTCTTCACCGCGCTGCCCCACGGCGTCGCCGCCCGCACTGCCCTGCTGGCCCAGAGCCACGGCGTGCGGGTGATTGATTTGTCCGCCGATCTGCGCCTCGATAGCGCCGCCAGCTATCAGCAGTGGTACGGGGCCGCGCATCCTGACCCGGCCCTGCTGAGCGCGCCCTACGGCCTGCCGGAGCTGAACCGCGCCGCGCTCGTCGATGCCCAGCTGATCGCAAACCCCGGCTGCTATCCCACCAGCGTGCTGCTGGGCCTCGCGCCGCTGATCGCGATGCAGGCGCACCTCGATACGGCCCCGATCATCGTCAACGCCGCCTCGGGCGTGTCCGGCGCTGGCCGCAGCCTCAAGCAGAATCTGCACTTTGTCGAGGCCAACGAAAACTTTAGCCCCTACAACATCGGCCACACCCATCGCCACGTTGGCGAGATGGAGCAGGAGCTGGGCAAGCTGGCCGCACGCCCGCTCACGGTGATCTTCGCGCCGCATCTGCTGCCGGTCCAGCGCGGCATCCTCAGCACGATGTATGTGCAGGTGCGCCAGGAGCTAGCGCTGGCGGATGTCCAGCGCGCCTATGGCGAGCGTTATGCGGCGGAGCCGTTCGTGCGCGTGCTGCCGCCCGGCCAGCTGCCGACGCTGGCGCACGTGACCTATACAAACCAGTGCGCGATCGGTCTGACCATGGCCCAGCCCGGCCTGCTGATCGTCACCGCAGCGATTGACAATCTGGTCAAGGGCGCGGCGGGTCAGGCCATCCAAAACATGAACGTGATGTACGGCCTGCCCGAGACGCTCGGCCTGCAGTAGGGCAATGACGCTGATCTTTGTGCAATGACGGAGTAACGCTGGTGCTGCGTAGGCAGCGCAGCAAGGAGCAAGCATGACGCTACGGGTGCTCAAATTTGGCGGCAACGATATCGACGATCCGGGCTGGCTGGCGCAGATGGTGCAGGCGGTGAGCGCGCTGGTGGCGGCGGGCCAGCCGCCGGTGATTGTCCACGGCGGCGGCAAGGAGATCGGCCAGCTGCAGGTGGCCCTTGGCGGCGAGCCGCGCTGGGTGGCCGGGCTGCGCGTCACCGATGCGACCGCGCTGCACGCGGCGACGCTGGTGCTTCGCGGCGGCGTCAACACGCGCGTGGTGGCGGCGCTCAACGCCGCAGGCATCGACGCGCTGGGCATGTCTGGCGTTGATCGCGGCCTCGTCCATGTGCGCCCGGCCCAGCATCCGGCTGGCGACCTGGGCTTTGTTGGCGAGCCGACGCACGTGCGCTCGCTGCTGCTGCTGGAGCTGCTGGCGGCTGGCTGCGTGCCGGTGCTGGCTCCCATCTGCGGCGATGGCAGCGGCCAGACCTACAACGTCAACGCCGATGTGTTCGCCGGCGCGGTCGCCGCCGCCCTGGAGGCCGACGAGGCCGTGTTTGTCTCCAACGTTCCAGGCGTGCTCGTCGCTGGCAAGCCAGCGCAGCGCCTGAGCAGCGCAGCGGTGCAGCGCTTAATCGACGACGCAACCATCAGCGGTGGCATGCTGCCCAAGGTGGCCGCCGCGCTGGCGGCGCTGGAGCAGGGCGTCGCGGCGGTGCGCATCACCAACATCGGCGATCTGAACGGTGGCACGGCAATTGTCACAGCAAGCAGTGAGGGCTAGCGATGCCGATCTCAGAAGTAGGCACAAATGACCCCTTCTACAGCCACAACATCTATGCTAATGTGCGCACGCGGGCAATCGTTGTTCACGCCGGCTGCCTGCTGCTTATCCCTGGCACAGATGCTGAGCCAGCGTGGCGGCCGCCAGGCGGCGGGCTGGAGCCAGGCGAGAGCATGGCCGAGTGCGTCGTGCGCGAGCTGCGCGAGGAGACCGGTCTCGACTGCGCGGCTGGCCCGGTGGCCTTCCTGCGCGAGTGGGTTGCGCCAACCTACTGCCAGCCTCCTGGCGGCGCTGGTCGCCACGGCTTTGGGTTAGAAGTGTTCTTCTACGCACGTCTTAACGGCGCTCCTGCACTGCGCCGCGAGCGCCCCGCCGCGCCGCTGCCGTGCTGGGTGCCGCTGGACACGGTGCCGACCCTGCCGCTGTGGCCGCTGGAGCTGAAGGCGCTCGCCCCGCTGTTGGCCGTCGGCCAGCAGCCCCGTGGCATTCTGTCGTTCGTTGCCGATTTTGATGACCCTTTGCAAACTGCGCCAGCCATCGGCTGGTAGCCACCCTGGCCCACCCTCGCACGGCGTCGTTCGCGGGCGGACCACCACTCTGGAGGACCGATTATGACTGTTGTTTCGACCGCCGCCTCGACGCTGCTCGCCACCGCGCCCATCGAGGTGCGCCCCGCCAGCCCGGACGATATCACCGGCATGCTCGAGCTGATCAGCGTCAATGTGCGCGCCGGTCACCTGCTGCCGCGCACCATTGACGAGATTCGTGCCACGCTTGGCGACTGGGTCGTTGCGCTCGATGCTGGCTATGTGGTCGGCATTGGCTCGCTGCTGCTGATGAATCCAAGCTTAGTTGAGGTGCGCTCGCTGGCCGTCGACGAGCGCTACCGCTCCGCTGGCATCGGCGCACAGATCGTGCGCACGCTGGTTGAGCAGGCCAAGCGGCGGCAGATTAATACGATTTTTGCGCTTACCCGCGCTGTGCCATTTTTCTTGCGCCTAGGTTTTACGATCACCAATAAAGATCGCTTCCCTGAAAAAGTTTGGCGCGATTGCGTCAAGTGCCCGCTCGTCACCTGCTGCGACGAGACCGCCGTTGTCTACGACGGCGACTAACCCTGCCCCACCACGACAGCGCCGTCGGCTGAGCAGCGCTCGCTCATCGCCCTATGTTGGATCACTGAGCTTGTCTTTTGAAGGAGCCGAACCATCATGACCAAGTCCGTCAACACAGTCGTCCTGGCCTACTCAGGCGGGTTGGATACCAGCGTTATTGTGCCCTGGCTGAAGGAAAACTATGGCTGCGAGGTCGTCTGCTACTGCTGCAATCTCGGCCAGACCGACGATCTTAGCGGCGTGGAGCAGAAGGCCATCGCCTCGGGCGCGAGCGCCTGCATCGTCGAGGACCTGCGCGCCGAGTTTGTGCGCGACTTTCTCTTTCCCATGCTCCAGTCCGGCGCAATCTACGAGCGCACCTATCTGCTCGGCACCAGCATCGCCCGCCCGCTGATCGCCCGCGGCCAGGTGCGCGCCGCGCTGCAGGTGGGTGCAGACGCGCTGGCCCACGGTGCGACTGGCAAGGGCAACGACCAGGTGCGCTTTGAGCTGACCTACATGGCGCTGGCTCCGCACATGCGCATCATCGCCCCCTGGCGCGAGTGGCACATTCGCTCGCGCGAGGACGCGCTGGACTACGCCGCCGCCCACAATGTGCCCGTCACCAGCACCCGCGCCTCGATCTACTCGCGCGACGGCAACCTCTGGCACCTCAGCCACGAGGGCGGCATGCTCGAAAACCCCGCCGACGAGCCGGAGGAGCCGATGTACCAGTGGACGGTTGCGCCCGAGGATGCGCCCGATACGCCGCTCTATGTGCAGATCGGCTTTGAGCAGGGCGTGCCCGTCAGCGTCGATGGCGAGCGGCTAGAGCCGGTCGCGCTGCTCCAGAAGCTCAATGCGCTTGGCGCGCAGCACGGCGCCGGCCGCGTCGATCTGGTCGAGAATCGCCTCGTGGGCATGAAGAGCCACGGCGTCTATGAAACGCCTGGCGGCACCTTGCTCTATCGCGCCCACCAGGGCCTGGAGGAGCTGACGCTCGACCGCGAGACGCTGCACTACAAGGAGCTAGTGGCCGTGCGCTTCGCCGAGTTGGTCTACAACGGCCAGTGGTGGTCGCCGCTGCGCCGCGCACTGTCGGCCTTTGTCAGCGAGACGCAGCGCGATGTCACTGGCTGGGCGCGCCTCAAGCTCTACAAGGGCGGCGTGCATCTGGTTGGCCGCGAGGCCGAGCGCAGCCTGTATGTGCCCGACCTGGCGACCTTCAGCGCCGATGCGGTCTATAACCAGGCCGACGCCGAGGGCTTCATCAAAATCTATGGCCTGCCCAACAAGGTCGAGGCTTTGACGCGAGGCGAGCAGGCATGAGCGATTTTCAGTTTGCCCCCGGATTCCGCGCTGCTGGCGGCCGCTGTGGCCTCAAGGCCAGCGGCAAGCCCGATCTGGCGCTGATTGTGGCCGATGGCCCGTGCACTGCCGCCGGTGTCTTCACCACCAATCAGATCAAGGCCGCGCCTGTGCTCTACGATCAGGCTGTGCTGGCCGCCAACGCCGCCGGTGTGCGCGCGATCATCGCGAACTCCGGCTGCGCCAACGCCTGCACTGGCCCGCAGGGCGAGCAGGCCGCCAGCACCATGGCTCAAAGCGCCGCCGCCGCGCTTGGCTGCGATCCTGGCGCAGTGCTCGTGCTCTCCACCGGCGTGATCGGCGTGCAGCTCGATACGGCCAAGATCGCCGCTGGCGTGCAGTCGCTGGCCCCCGCGCTCGCCGTCGCTGGCGCGCCCAGCGTGGCGCAGGCAATTATGACCACCGACACGCGCCCGAAGACGGCCAGCACAACGCTGACTATCAACGGCCGCACGATCACGCTGGCTGGCGTGGCCAAGGGCGCGGGCATGATCCATCCGATGATGGCCACCATGCTCGCGATCATCACCACCGACGCCCAGATCGCGCCCGAGCTGCTTCAGTCGGCGCTGCACCACGCCACCGCCGCCACCTTCAACTGCGTCACCGTCGATGGCGATCCTAGCACCAACGACACCGTGCTGCTGCTGGCCTCCGGCGCTGCCGATGTGACGATCGACAGCGCGAGCTACGATGCGTTCTGCACCGCGCTGACCGACTTGAGCCGCGACCTGGCCCGCCAGATCGCCGCCGATGGCGAGGGCGCGACCAAGCTCGTTGAGGTGACGGTCTCCGGCGCGCACTCGGTCAGCGACGCCCGCACCATCGCCCGCGCTATCGCCCGCTCGCCGCTGGTCAAGACCGCTATCCACGGCGGCGATCCGAACTGGGGCCGCATCCTGGCCGCCGCTGGCATCGCCGGCGTGCCCTTCGAGCCGCAGCTGCTCAAGCTGTGGCTTGGCTCCGTCCAGGTTGTCGCTAGCGGCACGCCCTGCGCCTTCGCCGAGGCCGACGCCGCCGCTCAGATGGCCGGACCCGAGGTTGCGATCCGCCTGGACTTAGGGCTAGCCGACGCGGTCGGGCAGGCCTGGACCTGCGATCTGTCGGCGGAGTACGTCAGCATCAACGCCGACTATCGCACGTAGCCTAGTCGTGGCCGCGCTGGCTGTGCCGTCGCTGTGATCCGTGGTGCGCCAGCACGCAGCTAACAAGCGGCGGTTGTGGGCGCAGCCCGCAGCTCCCGGCAGGAATTACGCTGGACAGCACTTCCGCCGGAATGCATAAGGCCGGGCAAACTATGGCGCAGCCCGCATGGTAGGAATTACGCTGGACAGCACAGCCCGGCTGGCGCGCGGCAGCGCAGCGGTTGTGGGCGCAGCCCGCAGCCCCCGGCAGGAATTATGCTGGACGGCACAGCCCGGCTGGCGCGCGGCAGCGCAGCAGTTGTGGGCGCAGCCCGCAGCCCCCGGCAGGGATTGCTGGACGGCACAGCCCGGCTGGCGCGCAGCAGCGCAGCGGTTGTGGGCGCAGCCCGCAGCCCCCGGCAGGGATTTCAAAGTACACCGTGCCTCCTGGGCACATAGCACAATGAGGTTTGTATGTGGGGTGGACGTTTCAGCGGATCAATAGACGCCAAGATGCGCCTGTTCAACGATTCGCTTCCAATCGATCAGCGCCTGTGGAATGAGGACATCAGCGGCTCCGTCGCCTGGGCTGGCGGCCTGCTGCGCGCTGGCATCCTCAGCGCCGACGAGCATCAGCAGCTCGTCGCCGGGCTAGAGCAGGTGCGCGCCGAGTTCGCCGCCGACTCCTTCCAGGCGCTACCAACCGATGAGGATATTCACACCGCCGTTGAGCGTCGACTTGGCGAGTTGATCGGCGCGCTGGCGGGCAAGCTACACACCGGCCGCTCGCGCAACGATCAGGTGGCCACCGACACACGCCTGTGGACGCTTAGCGCACTTGATGCACTCGATGCTGCGCTCCGCGAGCTACAGCAGGCCCTGGTTGCGCAGGCGGAGGCGGCGGAGCTGGCCGTGCTGCCAGGCTACACGCACCTCCAGCGTGCCCAGCCTATCCTGCTGGCCCACGCGCTGCTGGCCCACTTCTGGCCGCTGCAGCGTGATCGCGAGCGCCTGCGCGATGCCCGCCAGCGCGTCGCGGTGCTGCCGCTTGGCTCTGGTGCGCTGGCCGGCACCGCCTTCGCCGTTGATCGTGCGGCGCTGGCCCAGGAGCTAGGCTTCGCCAGCATCAGCACCAACAGCCTCGACGCCACCAGCGACCGCGATTTCATCGTCGAGGTGCTGGCCGCCGCCGCGCTTGTCGGCGTGCACATCAGCCGCCTCGCCGAGGACTGGATCATCTGGAGCAGCAGCGAGTGGGGCTTTGTGCGCCTCGCCGATGCCTTCTCGACCGGATCGAGCCTGATGCCGCAGAAGAAAAACCCCGACTCGCTCGAGCTGGCCCGCGGCAAGTCCGGCCGCCTCATCGGCAACCTTGTGAGCGTGCTGACGATGCTCAAGGGCCTGCCCTCGGCCTACGACAAGGACTTGCAGGAGGACAAGGAGCCGCTCTTCGATGCCGTCGATACGCTGCTGCTCACGCTGGCGGTTGTGGCCGGAGCCGTGCGCACCGCCGAGTTCGATCACCAGCGCATGCACGCCGCCCTCGACGACGCCATGCTCGCCACCGATGTCGCCGATGCCCTCGTGCGCGTCGGCGTGCCCTTCCGCGAGGCCCACCATATCTCTGGCCGCCTTGTGCGCGCCGCCGAGCAGCGTGGCGTGGCCCTGCGCGAGCTGCCGCCGCAGGAGTTCACGGCGGCGCACCCAGCCTTGACCAATCCGGCCGCCATCTTTGATGTTATGGCCTCCAC
This sequence comes from Herpetosiphonaceae bacterium, assembly GCA_013538855.1. GTDB lineage: Bacteria > Chloroflexota > Chloroflexia > Chloroflexales > Herpetosiphonaceae > OHK22. Next base: position 3,611 of record JABXJS010000026.1, on the reverse strand, counting down.
CGCTGCTCGGGACGTTCCGGGCGGCACTGCGCCCAACGCTGTGCGCGACCAACTGATTCTTGCTCGCCGCCTGGTTGCAGGCTGACGAGCTGCTGAGCTACGGCGGCCCTAGCGCCGCCAACATACGAAGGAGCTTCCAATGACCCACTCGCTCTATGGTCGCAATCTGCTGTCCCTGTTCGATCTGTCCGATGCCGAGCTGCACGATCTGCTCGAGTCCGCCGCCGAGCTGAAGCAGCGCCAGCAGCGCCGCATTCCGCACCGCGTGCTCGATGGCTACTCGCTGGCGATGATCTTCGAGAAGCCCTCGACGCGCACCCGCGTTGGCTTCGAGGTCGCCATGACCCAGCTCGGCGGCCACGCCGTCTACCTTAGCCCACGCGATACGCAGCTAGGCCGCGGCGAGACTGTCGCCGACACCGCGCGCGTGCTCAGCCGCATGTGCGACGGGATTATGGCGCGCGTTTTCGAGCACAGCACGCTGGAGGAGCTGGCCGCCGTCAGCACGGTGCCGGTGATCAACGGCCTCTCCGATCTGCTGCATCCAGTTCAGGCGCTGGCCGATCTGCTGACCATGCGCGAGCACTTTGGGTCGCTCAAGGGCCTTACCGTCGCCTACGTCGGCGATAGCAACAATATCTCTAACTCGTGGCTGGAGGCCGCGCCGCGCTTCGGCGTTAACTTCCGCCTTGGCACCCCCGCAAGCTGCGGTGTCGAGCGTGCGGTGCTTCAGCCAGCGCTAGAGGCCGCCCAGCGCGCTGGCACCACCATCACCATCACCGACGATCCCTACGCCGCCGTCGCTGGAGCCGATGTGCTCTACACCGATGTGTGGACCAGCATGGGCCAGCAGGAGGACCCCGCGCACCTCGCCGCGCTGGCTCCCTTCCAGATCAATGCTGCCCTTGTCGCTGCCGCTGCGCCCAGCGCCCAGGTGATGCACTGCCTGCCGATGCACCGCGGCGAGGAGATTAGCGCCGAGATCGCCGAAGGCAGCAACAACTTGATCTTCGATCAGGCCGAGAATCGCCTGCATATGCACAAGGCCATCTTGGCCGCGCTGCTCGGCGGCGTGGCCCTCACCCGCTCGGTGCGCCGCGCCGCCTAGCTTGATCCGCATAGCTCCATCGGCCCGTCGCGGCAGCACAGCAGCGCCTGCCATCCGCTGTCGCGACGGCCTCGCCTTAAGCCAGCGCCACATCCATCGCTCATGACTTTTATCCTACAAAAGCATAAAAACTTAGGATAATGGTACTAGGAAGTACCTGTAATGCATCACCCCTCCAGGGAGTCATCCTTTGTAAGACCTGTTCTAGCAAAGGAGGATGTATGAACAGATCAAGCTGGAAACGTTCGCTTGGCGGGATGCTGGTGCTGCTCATGTTGGCTGCCTGTCAGCCCAATGTGACGCTGCCAACGATAGTCGCAGGCAATCCAGGCAATCCCGACCATCCCACCCACCCGCCGCATCCCACCCACGTCGCAGGCACGGCAACGCCGCTGCCCTTCCCCTACCCCTACCCTTATCCCACCATGGTGCCCCCCAGCACACCATCCTGGCCCGGCACGCCCCAGCCGACGTGGCCGCCGACAACGGTGACGCCAACATGCGTCGGTACCTTCAGCCTGAGCGCCGCCGCCGCTCCGCCCGCCGACCAGCCCAACTCTACGGCAACACCATGCGGCCCGAGTTGGCCCACTAGCTTCCCAACCTGGCCCGCCGGAACGGTCACGTCCACGCCTGTGTGGCCCGACGTGACCGCAACGCCCAGCTGGCCCGACGTGACCGTCACGTCAACCCCGCTGCCAACGCGGGTGTGGGTGACGATGACGCCGACGCCCGTTTGGCCGGGAACACCCCAGCCGACCTGGCCCGCCGGAACGGTGACGCCGACGCCCGCCTGGCCCCCGGAGACGGTGACCGCGACGCCCAACTGGCCCGACGTGACCGCCACGCCGACGCCCGCCTGGCCCCCGGAAACGGTGACCGCGACGCCTGTATGGCCGGGCACACCCCAGCCGACGTGGCCCGCCGGAACGGTGACGCCGACGCCCGCCTGGCCCCCGGAAACGGTGACCGCGACGCCTGTATGGCCCGACGTAACGGCAACGCCGACGCCCAACTGGTCCGATGTGACCGTCACGTCAACCCCGCTGCCAACGCGGGTGTGGGTGACGATGACGCCGACGCCCGCTGTAACCGCGACACCGTAGCCTTGGGCAAGCTCCGCCAGCCTACTGACTAGCTGTTGTCGTCCGCAGTCGCAAGCTGCGGACGACAGGGCATTCAAGTTGTCGGCTTTCGTGAAACACCAAATCGCAGCTGTCGTCCGCAGTCGCAAGCTGCGGACGACAGCTCAGCGCCGAGCGCGGTGGATCTGCGCTTTTCTTGTGCGTGCGCGGGCTGATGGTGGAGGCAGCGTGTGTGGTTGGGCCACGGCGTGGGTGTCGCAGGGCCAGCGCCGAGCGCGGTGGATGCGCGGGCTGATGGTGGAGGCAGCGTGTGTGGTTGGGCCACGGCGTGTGTGTCGCAGGGCCAGCGCCGAGCGCGGTAGAGCTGCGCTTTTCTTGTGCGTGCGCGGGCTGATGGTGGAGGCAGCGTATGTGGTTGGGCCACGGCGTGGGTGTCGCAGGGCCAGCGCCGAGCGCGGTGGATGCGTGGGCTGATGGTGGAGGCAGCGTATGTGGTTGGGCCACGGCGTGTGTGTCGCAGGGCCAGCGCTGGTGCCAGGCGCGCGCTCATGGTTGGCACTTTCGACGCTGCGGGTGACGAATGTCCTTGCACGCGGTGGCATCTAGACACCGCAGCCAGCCATGATTGGCTTTGCTCTTCGCTCGTGGTGACGGAGCATCCTGAGCGCATCGGCGCTTGGCGCAGCACCACCAGCATGGGCCAGCACCTGCGCTGCGCGAGTGACCACCTGCGAGCAACGGCATAGATCTGCGTATGCTGGTGCCATGTCGCGCAGCTGTGCGGCTTGGTGCGCTTTGGCTGTGCCAGCATGTGTGCGGGCAGCGGCGTTGGCCGCCCGCTTGGCGTCGTGCTGAAGCACCCGCAGCCTCGAGTGCGCCAACGGCGAACGGATGCTTAGCAACAGCGTGGACTCTGATCGCTGAGCTGTGACGTCGAGTCACAGGCGCTTCTGCTCAAGAATCATGCGCCTGTGCTGCGGCGTGCACTGCTAGGAGCAGCGGCAATATACGTTATACTGAGAGACGTTCATTGCTCATTAAAAATGCTGAGCTAATCACAATGTAGTCGCTTGCAAGGGCGCGGCCAGGCCCAGACTTTAGCCGTGCGCTGTAATGTTTCGCCTCCTACCAGAGTCATGGAAGCAAGACCGGACCTTTGACAAGGAGGACGCAATGAACCGAACGCGACGGCGGCGACTTGTACGTGGGCTATGTGTGCTTCTGCTGCTTGTGGGCCTGCAGCAGGCGATTCAGCGTGTAACGGTGGCCTCGCCCAAGGCAACGCCAACGGCGACAGCGGCGCTCGATGCGACCGCAACACCCCAGAGCACCCAGCGCCCTGAGCCGACCCGCGCCAGCCCATCTGGGCCGCCGCGGCCGTACCCAACGCGTACGCCCGGCCCGCCGCCGACGCGCAC
>JABXJS010000203.1 GCA_013538855.1 Herpetosiphonaceae bacterium | reverse complement strand
GCCTGGAGGCGCGCCAGCGCTGGGACCAACCGTCGCCGCCAAGCCGTCGGTCAGCGTGCCGCCTGGAGGCGCGCCAGCGCTGGGGCCAACCGTCGCCGCCAAGCCGACAGGCAGCGTGCCGCCTGGAGGTGCGCCAGGGCAGCGGCCAATCTTGGCGCGGCTGCCAGATGCGCAGGCCAGCGCACCGCCGCGCTCACGCGCCGCCAGGCCAAGCCGTGCGGCGCAGTCGCAGCTCATCTACTGGCTGGTTGGGCTCGGGGCGCTGCTGGCGCTGCTGGTGCTTATCTGGACGACGTTGCCGCGGCCGGATGTGCCGATTACGGTGGACAATGTGGACGATCTTGAGGCCGTGGCCACGCTGAGCGGCATGCAATCGCAAGTCATGGCGCTGGCGTGGAAGCCCGATAGCAGCATGGTCGCTGCTGGCGATGCGAATGGCCGCCTGCTAGCCTGGGATGCGCACGGTGTCGAGTACAGTACGATGGAAGGATTTGGTGTGTCGATCAACGCCATGCGCTGGGAGCCGAAACAAAACAGGATCGCGCTGCTGGATAGCACAGGCGAACTCTACTTCTGGGAGTATAGCGACGGGCCTCTGCAGTCGCTTGTGCAGCCGAAGCACAATCTCGCGGCTCCGGCGATTCCGCTGGAGTGGAACATTACTGGCGAGCTGCTGGCCGCCGCAGCCGAGGATGGCAGCATCTGCGTGTGGCAGATCAGCGGAGGCGTTGCGGAGTGCTGGCAGTCGCCCACGCCCACGCTGTCGCCGCTGGCCTGGAGTCCCGATGGCCAGTGGCTGGCCTGGGGCGACGGCGCAGGCGTGGTTCACTTCTGGACCAACAGTGGGCAGCCGTTGCCATCCGTTAAGGCGCACGACGGCCCTGTGCGCAGTCTGGCCTGGAATTTGTCCTTTGAGATTGCCTCCGGCGGCGATGATCAGCAGATCAAGCTGTGGCCATTGGGGCACCCTGAGCAGATACGCACCCTCGAAGGCCACAGCGGTGCCGTGATCGACCTACGCTGGAGTCTTGGCGGTGAACGGCTGCTGTCGTCGTCGTGGACCGAGCTGCGGCTGTGGAATCCAGACGCTGGCAGCTTGATTAAGCTCATCGCGCCTGAAGATACGCAGTTCTACGGCCTGGCCTGGAACCCAGTCTCCCAGCTGTTCGCCGCTGGCCGCAGCGATGGCCAGATCGATCTGTTCGACGCCGACGGCGCGCTGCTGAAAACGCTGGCCGCGCACGACGCGCGCGTCTGGGCCGTGGCCTGGAGCCCCGACGGCCATGTGCTGGCCTCGGCTGGCTGGGATGGCACTGTCAAGCTCTGGCGACCGTAGTTGGCGGCAGCTGGCTGAACCACTGCGCTGTGGTTGAGATAGCACCTGCGGGCAGAGCCGCAGTCTGCGCGTAGCCCACTGCTCCATCCATCGCACGAGGGCGTGCGGCGGGCCGACCAGGACTGGAGCACACAGCGGGCGGGATGGCCGAGCGCAGGCTGGCAGCACGCCAACGCTGGCTCTACCACGGCGCGCTTTTCTGCCTAACAATGTGCACATGTTTGAACCACTGCGCTGTGGTTGAGATAGCACCTGCGGGCAGAGCCGCAGTGGTTGCTTAGCCCACTGCTCCATCCATCGCACGAGGGCGTGCGGCGGGGCCGACCAGGACTGGAGCACACAGCGGGCGGGATGGCCGCCGCGCAGGCTGGTAGCACACTAACGCTGGCGCAACCACGGCGCGCTTTTCCGCCTAACAATATGCACATGTTTGAACCACTGCGCTGTGGTTGAGATCGCACCTGCGGGCAGAGCCGCAGTCTGCGCGTAGCCCACTGCTCCATCCATCGCACGGCGGCGCTAGGCGGGGCCGACCAGGCCGTGAGCACATAGCGGGCGGGATGGCCGAGCGCAGGCGGGCAGCACGCCAACGCTGGCGCAACCACGGCGCGCTTTTCTGCCTAACAATATGCACATGTTTGAACCACTGCGCCGTGGTTGGGCCGCGGCCTGCGGGCAGAGCCGCCGTGTGCGCCACCACGTCCGTGCTGGGCAGCGCCACGGTTGTTGGCGCTGCCCAGCGCTGGTTTAGGCGCGGATCAGCTCGGCCTGCTCTAGGTAGGCGCTGTAGCCGCCGACGTAGCCAGCGAGCGCGCCGTCATCGACGACGAGCAGGCGGTCGGCCACGCGATCCAGAAAGTAGCGGTCGTGCGAGATAACGATGACCGTGCCGTCGTAGCGCTCCAGCGCGCGCTCCAGCACCTCGGCGGAATCGATGTCGAGGTGGTTGGTCGGCTCGTCGAGCACCAGGCAGTTGGGCTGCTTGAGCATCAGCAGCGCTAGCTGGAGCCGGGCGCGCTCGCCGCCGGACAGCGTGCCGATCGGCTGGCGGCACTGGGCGTAGCTGAACAAAAACTGGCCCAGGAAGGCCACCGCCTGGCCCTCGTACATGGCCTTGGCATGGCGCACCACGTCCAGCGGCGTGCTGCTGTGCTCCAGCGTCTCGACGCCCTGGGCGAAGTAGCCGATCTCGATGCTGGGGCCGCGCCAGACCATGCCGCTGGTCGGCTCGTACTGGCCGCTGATCAGCTTGCCAAGCACGCTTTTGCCTGCGCCGTTGGCCCCGATGATGCCGACGCGCTCGCCGCGCCAGACGGTCTCCTCCAGCCCCAGCAGGATCAGGTTGTCGTCGAAGGCGTGGCTGACATCGCGCAGCTCGACGATCTTCTGGCCGCCGCGCGCCGCCGAGCGCAGCTGTAGACCCAGCTTGCGCCGCTCTAGGACTGGCTTCTCGACCTTGTCCATTTTGTCGATCTGCATCTGCTTGACGCGGGCCTGGCGCGCGTGGCGCTCGTTGCACACCAGCGAGGCCCACAGCTTGAAGCGGGCGATGGCCTCCTCGAGCTGGGCGATCTCCTTCTGCTGGGCGCTGTAGTCCTGGGCCTGCTTCTGCAGCGCCAGCTCGCGCTCGACGGCGTAGGCCGAGTAGTTGCCCTCCCACAGCGTCAGCCGCCCGCCATCGAGCTGGGCGATGCTGGTGACGGTCTCGTCGAGCAAGTAGCGGTCGTGGGAGATGATGATGACCGCGCCGTCGAAGGCGCGCACGATCTGCTCGAGCTGCTGGCGGTGCGCCAGGTCCAGGTGCGTGTCTGGCTCGTCGAGCAGCAGCACGTCGGGCTGCTGGATGAGGCAGCAGGCCAGGCCGATCAGCTTGCGCTGGCCGCCGCTGAGCGCGGTGGTCGGCAGCTCCCACAGCTCGCTGGCGAGGCCGAGCTGGTTGAGCCAGCCGCGCGCGTCGTTCTCCAGCCGCGGGCCGCCGCTGGCCTCGAACTGCTCCAGCAGGCGCGCGTGCTCGCTCAGCACGGCGTCCATGCGCCCAAGGTCGGCCATGACCGCCGGATCGCCAAGCTGGGCCTCGCAGCGCTGGATGGCGGCCTCGATCTGCGCGAGGTCGCTGCGCGCGCCGAGAATCGTCTGCAGCGCGCTGCGCTCGTCGCCGGGCAGGTGCTGCGGCAGCAGGGTGACGCGCAGCCCGCGCCGCCAGGTGATCTCGCCGCCGGTGACGGCGTCCTGGTTGGCCAGCAGGCGCAGCAGCGTGGACTTGCCCGCGCCGTTGGGGCCGACGAGGCCGACGCGGGCCTGCTCGTCGATCTCCCAGCTCAGGCCGCTGAAGATGGTGCGGCCGCCGATGGTCTTGTCGATGGCGTGAACGTTGATGACCAGCATAGTGACTCCTTTGGTAGGCACGGCCAGTCGGCGGCACAAAAAAAGATCGTGGGCCAACTGGCCCACGATCGAGTGTTGCAGTGACATGGTTGTCCGATTTTGGGCGCAGCTATCCTATGTGCGCCCCACGTTTCCGTTTTTGCCAGACAAAATTGTCGCAAGATAGCGGATGACAACCATGACGATGATTCCTTTGCTTGATCGATTGATCTGACAGTATGGCTGGGTATTTAGCGGGATGATCCCCGCGCCCCCAGGGCTGCGCCCAGCTCCACAAACGCTGCTGGGTATTTAGCGGGGTGATCCCCGCGCCCTCAGAACGATGCCCGAGCTTTAGGCTACCACAGGCGGCGCTGTGGTTTCATCGGCCTAACGGCGGATTAGGCGCGGGCGGCGCGCGACTGGCGCAGGGCCTCGTCGATTTGGTCGAGGTGGCCGACGGCGTGGGCCAGCCCGAGGATGTAGCGGGCGGTGGCGTTCATGGGGCCGAAGGCAGGAATGACGGTGTAGTCCAGGTCGAGGTGCGGCTGCTCGGGCCAGGCGTCGAGCATGGCGATGCACATGCGGCGGCTCTCCTGCATGCGCTGCTGGGCCTGGTCAACCGTGGTCATGGTCGTCCAGTGCGTCTCGTAGCGCGAGCGGCCCTCGGGCACGATGCCGCGGGCGAGCGACAGCGCGTGCATGGCGGCCTCCTCGTTGGAGGCGCTGAGGTGCACGATCACGTGGCCGATGTTCCAGCCCATGGCGCGCTCCTCATCGGATGCGCCGGGATCATTGGCCTGCGGGTCGTCTGGCTCGAAGGCGATGTCGGCGTCCACGGCGTCGCTGAGCACGGCGAGCACGCGGTCGGTGATGGTATTGACGGTGGCGTAGAGGTCATCTTTGGAGACGTGGGCGGCAAACTCGGCGAAGGTCTGCGAGCGGTCCTGCAGGGGCTTGAAGTCGATCATGCCTGAATGCTCCTTGATACGCGCGCCGCGAGCTGAGGGGTGTCGGCGCTGCTCAAAAAAGTGTACCACGATTGCCTGGCGCACGCCTTGGCGCTATGATGCGCGGCTATGAACACAACAACTGCTCCCGCGGCACCGCTCGACGGCCTGGTGGTGCTCGATCTCTCGCGGGTGTTGGCAGGGCCGTACTGCACGATGATCTTAGGCGACCTCGGGGCCGATGTGCTCAAGCTGGAGCATCCGTCCGGCGACGACACGCGCCGCTGGGGGCCGCCCTTCGCCGCTGGCGAGAGCGCCTACTACCTCGCCGTCAACCGCAACAAGCGCTCGGCGGTGGCCGACCTCAAGACGGCTGACGGGGCCGCGCTCGTGCGCCGCATCGCCGCCCGGGCCGATGTGCTCGTCGAGAACTTTCGCCCGGGCACGCTGGAGCGCTATGGCCTGGCGCTGGACGCGCTGCGCGCCCGCAATCCGCGCCTGATCACGCTCTCGATCAGCGGCATGGGCGCGACTGGGCCAGACAAAGACCTGCCCGGCTACGACTTTGTGGTGCAGGCCCTCGGCGGCCTGATGGCGATCTCGGGGCCGGCCGCTGGGCCGCCGTCGAAGGTCGGCGTGGCGGTGGTCGATCTGACCACCGGGATGCTGGCGGCCAACGCGCTGCTGGCGGCGCTGTATGCCCGCGAGCGCTCCGGCACAGGGCAGCACATCGACATCTCGCTGCTTGAGTCGCAGGTCGCCTGGCTGGCCAACGTCGGCAGCGCCTTCCTGGTCAGCGGCGCGGAGCCAGCGCGCTACGGCAACGCGCACCCCACGATTGTGCCCTACCAATCTTTTGCGGCCGCCGACGGCGACTTTGCGCTGGCGGTGGGCAACGACGGCCAGTGGCAGGCGCTCTGCGCGGCCATCGAGCGCCCCGACCTGGCTGCCGATGCGCGCTTTGCCACCAACCCGCAGCGTGTCGAGCAGCGCGATGTGCTGGTGCCGCTGCTGGCCGCGCACTTTGCCACGCGCCCGCTGGCCGAGTGGGTGGCGCGCATCCAGGCGGCGGGCGTGCCGGTGGGCGCGGTGCGCTCGATCGGCCAAGTGCTCACCGACGAGCAGGTGCTGGCCCGCGAGATGGTCGTGCAGGTCGAGCACCCGACCATCGGCGACCTCAAGCTGCTGGGCATCCCGTTCAAGTTTTCGGCCACGCCCGCCAGCATCCGCCGCCCGCCGCCGCTGCTTGGCCAGCACACCGCCGAGATCGCGGCCGAGTACCAGTGATGTTGGCGCGCTCGGGCCAGCAGGTTTAGAAAAAATAATCGTCTGTGGCTGCGCGCTGCGGCTCAGCGGAGCGGGTGCCCTTCGGGCGGCGCTGGTGCCAGCTCGTCCGTTCAAAGGTGTGGCTCCTGATCTGCGGGTGGTGCGCACCAAAGCCACGGGGCGGCGCAGGGGATCGCCAGCCGACAGCGGCCGCAGCGGTCGCGGACCACGGCGCACGGATTGACGGCAGCAGGCGCGGCTAAGCAGCACGGCGCAGCATTCGGCAAAAAAGACGCGCAGGGGATCGAGTTGGCCGCCGGTGCGGGTTTGGCTGGTCGGCTGGTCGGTGGGCACGGCGGCCGCAGCGGTCGCGGACCACAGCGCACGGATTGCCGCAGCGGGCGCGGCTAAGCAGCACGGTGCAGCATTCGGCAAAAAAGGCGCGCAGGGGATCGAGTTGGCAGGCGCTGCGGGTTTGGCTGACCGGCTGGTCGGCGGGCACGGCGGCCCAAGCGGTCGCAGACCACAGCGCACGGATTGACGACAGCAGGCGCGGCTAAGCAGCACGGCGCAGCATTCGGCAAAAAAGGCGCGCAGGGGATCGAGTTGGCAGGCGCTGCGGGTTTGGCTG
>JABXJS010000202.1 GCA_013538855.1 Herpetosiphonaceae bacterium | reverse complement strand
CACGGTTCCTTTCTTGGTTGGCACCACAAAGGATACCGCACGATTCGGCCGCCACACCGTTTACCCTGGCCCCAGGGAGTCCTGTGATCTACTGATGATGTATGTCTCCTTTGTTGTTACTAGCGACGAGTGACTTGCAGACTGATGAGTTTGAATGCTGTTTCAAGTGCTGCTTGCAGATCACTGCACGGTGTCAGGGACTCAAAACTAATGCCAAGATTGACCACCACCTGGGCTACGTCGGGCGTCATTCCACATAAAATGACTCGTGCTCCCAAGAGGTTGACTGCCTGCGCTGCTTGAAGCAGGACATTGGCTATTTGTGTATCAACAACGGGCATCCCGGTAATGTCAAGAATAGCGACTTGGCTCCTGTGGCGGGCAACATGGCTAAGGAGTGTGGTAATCAAGGCCCGCGCCCGGTTGTCGTCGATCGAGCCGATAATTGGTAACAGCGATATCCCTTGGTGAATGTTCAGGATCGGCGTCGATAGCTCTTTGACTGTGAACATCAGCCGCTCTTGGGCTGCTTGCGACTCTTTGAGCTCGTTGATTGTCTGTTCAAGCTCGTGCTGTGTGTTTTGCAGCTGTGCAATTGTTGCCTGAAGCTGCTCCCGCTGCTCCCGATCATTTTGGCGACTGTTCTTCAGCTCTTTGGCTACGCGGTTGACCATGTTGGCCAAAATTCCCAGCTCATCGTTGCGTGACGATATATCGAGCACATCATCGCCGCTGATGATCCGGCGCAGGTTGCTCCCAATACGCCGCAGCAGCCGTCGGTCGTCTTTGGTCAGTCGAGATTGCGGTGCTGCTGGACTAGATTGTGGATCGTGATCCGCGTTATCCACAACCTACTCGTTCCACGTTACGACCATACGACAGTATGGAGCGCCATTGCGCATGCACTGCGAGTGATCAATCTGCACATTTTTCGCATCAAAACACTCTAGTGCGCCTTGTAGTGCACCTTGCTCAAAGTGACAGTTGTAGGGCTGCTCCATCTCAACGATTCCCTCATGATCGCTGATCAACTCACTGCGCCAGACACCACTATCGCCACGGGTCACGTGCAGCCACAGCATCGGCATGGTTTTGATCACATCGGCTGGTGTGCGCAGGCCCATCTCCATAAACTGATGCTGGAGCGTATAGTAAATATTTTTACCAATATCGATGACGCGCTCAGCATTCTCATCTTCAAAATGGTTCAAAATTGTTTCGAGAAGCTGACCATGATACCATTCGGTCGGTTCGATTTCCTCAAGCGCGTCTTGCATCTCTGGCGTGCAATAGTCCGAGGCGACGGTGTCCATCAGCAGGTAGATCGTGCCCTGGGTGAGCGGTGGCCCAGATCGATCCTCTGCCGCTGGCTCAGGGTAGACTGTTGTATCCAGAGGTGCCGAGTGTTCGAAACGATACATGGCTGACTTCTCCTTGCCACAGCAACAATATACCAAGCTGGATTTAAGAAATATGCAGGGTTGCTTTTGAGTATACTTCAATTATAGGTGATAGGAGCGGTGTAGCGCTAGGTGAAAACTTAGTCCTCATGTCCTGAATTTTTGTTATCCCTGCCTGTCCCCCATAAGGGTGACTGCTGCATAATGATTGATACAGAAGGTGATTCTACGATGCTCACAGAACACGAAGCACGGGCTTTAATCGTTGCCGCTGGTCGTCATTTGTTTAGCCTTGGCTGGCTGCCAGCGCGCGCTGGTAATATTTCGCTCGCGCTCGATGATCGCTGGCTGCTGACGACGCCAGCTGGTATCTGTAAAGGCCATTTGCACCCCGACGATTTAGTTGTTGTTGATCGTGAGGGGCGGCCGCGCGAGCCGCTGGCGGCACCAGCCTCAACCGAGCTGGCGCTACATTTGGCTGTGTACCGTGTGCGCCCCGCTGTGCGCGCATGTGTCCATACCCATGCGCCAAATGTGATCGCCTGTAGCGTCGCCGGTGTGTCCCTAGAGACACCAGTGCTGCCCGAGGTGATCTTAACGCTCGGGCGCATCCCTACGGTGCCTTACGCTATGACCGGTACAAGCGCGCTGGCCGCCGCCGTCGAGCCTGTGATCGCCTACCACGATGCAGCTGTGCTCGAGCACCATGGCACCGTGGCGGTTGGTACAACCCTTGCAGAGGCTGTCGAGCGCACCGAGCTGATGGAGCACGCTGCGGCGGTGCTGGTGACCGCGCAGTCCTTAGGTGGCATTCGCCCGCTTGCCGCCGATCACGTGCGCGCATTGCTACAGCTGCGCCGCTCGCGTGGCGGTCGGCCTGAGAGTGAGCCTCGTCTATGAACAACATTCGCTGGTCTCAAACACTCCGTCGCCTGCGTGTAGGGATTATTGTTCTTAGCATTACCCTCGTTGTTGGCACGGCAGGCTTCCATGTCTTTGAGCACTGGCCGATCTTTCAATCCTTCTATGTTGCGCTGCTGGTTGTCGCAACATTGGGCTTTGGCGAGCTACAGCCGCAGAGCTTTGGCGGTCAGATCCTAACACTTATGTTGATCTCCGCTGGCGTCGGAACTCTCTACTACCTCGTTGGAATTATTGCTGAGCTGGCTATTGAGGGCCAGCTCGGCTTTCGTCAGGAGCGCCGTATGCAGCAGCAGATTAATCGGTTGCGCGATCATGTGATCGTGTGCGGGTATGGCCGAGTTGGTCAGCAGGTTGTTGCCGAGCTACAGCGTGAGGGCCAGCCGTTTGTGGTGGTGGAGATCAACCCTGAGCGCGGCGAGTCGCTCGCTGAGCGCGGTGTGCTGGTTGCTACCGGCGATGCCTCCGAGGATCGCGTGCTGCGCTCCGTGGGCATCGAGCATGCGCGCTCGTTGATTGTGTGCAGCGGCAATGATGCGATCAATGTCTTTATCACTTTGTCGGCGCGGGCGATCAATGAAACGCTGTTTATTGCCGCACGGGCTATTCGTGAGGAGGATGAGCCTAAGCTGCTGCGCGCCGGCGCGAATCGTGTCATTACTCCGGCTTCGCTCGGTGGGCGGCGCTTGGTGAGCCTCGTACTGCGCCCAACCGTTGTTGAATGGCTCGATGTGTTGGTGCATACCGATAACCTTGAGCTGTGGATGGAGGAGCTGCATGTGTCCGATCTGCCAGCGTTCCACGACCAGGCGCTGTTGGAACTGGGGCTGCGCACGCAGTATGGCATCAACATTGTGGCCATCAAGCGTGATGGCGTCATGATGACGATGTTTGAGCCGTACATTAAGCTGCAGCCGAACGATATTCTGATCGCGCTTGGCTCACGCTCCGCATTTAATCGCTTGCGTGAGGTTGGTGCCTAGTCGATTGTCCTAGAATGTCATGAGGCTATTGTCGCTACATTGTCTCCTGCGGCACATGGTACAATAAGCAGAAATCGTTAATACTCAACATAAGGGATGGGCAATGGAAACATCGACATTTACCACCAAAGTTGGTCTGGCACAGATGCTCAAGGGCGGCGTGATTATGGACGTCGTCACGCCCGAGCAGGCTAAAATTGCTGAGGCCGCCGGTGCTGTTGCGGTCATGGCGCTTGAGCGTGTGCCAGCTGATATTCGCAAAGATGGCGGCGTGGCGCGCATGAGCGATCCGGCGATGATCGAGGGCATCATCAAAGCGGTGACGATCCCTGTGATGGCCAAGGCGCGCATTGGCCACTTCGTCGAGGCCCAGATTCTAGAAGCGCTAGGCGTTGACTACATTGACGAGAGCGAAGTGCTGACGCCTGCCGACGAAGAAAACCACATCAACAAGCACGACTTCAAGGTTCCCTTTGTCTGTGGCTGTCGCAACTTGGGCGAGGCGCTGCGCCGCATCGCCGAGGGTGCGGCGATGATCCGCACCAAAGGCGAGGCTGGCACCGGTAACGTTGTGGAGGCAGTGCGCCATGCGCGCTCAGTGCTTGGCGAGATCCGCCGCCTGCAAAGCCTCAGCCCCGATGAGCTGTTTGTGGCTGCCAAAAACCTTCAAGCGCCCTATGAGCTGGTTAAGCACGTGGCCGAGACAGGCCGCCTGCCAGTGGTCAACTTTGCTGCTGGCGGTATTGCGACGCCAGCCGATGCAGCGCTGATGATGCAGATCGGTGTCGATGGTGTCTTTGTTGGCTCGGGTATTTTCAAATCTGGCGATCCCGAGAAGCGCGCGCGCGCAATCGTTGAGGCCACCACGCATTTCCGCGATGCTGCGCGATTGGCCGCAGTGAGTCGTGATCTTGGTCCGGCCATGGTCGGCATCGAGATCAGCACGATCCCCGAGGCGGAGCTGCTCGCAAGCCGTGGCTGGTAGGCTGCTAGGATTGTTAAGTTTCTGTATACGCAGCGCCGATCTCTTGTCGGAGGTCGGCGCTGGTGGTATCATGACGTGGAACATTTGTGATGTTTTCAGCGTCACAGATGGAGGTAGGCAACCATGAACGTTGGTGTTCTGGCACTGCAAGGTGCCTTCGTAGAACACGAGGCGATGCTTCGACGCTTAGGCGTCAATGTGGTCCAAGTTCGTACACCTGCTGAATTTGCCACTGTTGAGCGGCTCATTATTCCAGGCGGCGAGAGCACCGTTATTGGTCAGCTCCTCGCAACCTCTGGTCTTTTAGAGCCAATTTGTGAGCGTGGTCGGGCTGGGATGCCAATCTGGGGCACGTGTGCTGGCATGATTCTGCTAGCCCGCGAGATCACCGAGGGCCGCAAGGCTGGTCAAGCGCAGCTTGGCTTGATGGATATCACAGCACGGCGCAATGCGTTTGGCCGTCAAATCGATAGCTTCGAAACGGATCTAGCGGTGCCGGTGCTCGGCCCTGAACCATTCCATGCAGTGTTCATCCGCGCCCCACAGATTGATCGCGTTGGCCCAGCTGCTGAAGTCTTAGCAACACTTCCTGATGGTCGGATCGTCGCTGCCCGCGAAGGTCATCTGCTTGCGACAGCCTTTCATCCAGAGCTTACTGGCGATGACCGGTTCCATCGGCTGTTTTTGACGCTCTAGAGCAGAACCACGCTGTACCTTGAATGGAGCAAATGATTGATTCGATCGGTACGTCTGACTGATCTGATCGACATGCGACGATCACCGTATGCCCGCATTATGTTGCACAATGAGCTAACATTGGCTGGCGGGCATCATCCCTTGTGGCTTGCGCTACGCTGTGCGCTACCGTTTGGCCCCGAGGCGCAGACGCTGGTCTACCGTGACCGTGGCCTGCGGGGCTATGTTCAGGGGCGCTGTCGACCAACGAGTCCTGAAGCGGATCTGCTGTACTTTGCTGTTCAGCCGCTGCGCCGTGGTGTGTCGCAGCCCACAGATCCTGATGTCTGGTATCGTCTGCTCAGCGAGTTTATTACCCGTATGGGTTCACGTGGAATCGAGCGCTTTTATGCGCCGCTCGCCTCGGTGAGTCCATCAATTGAGGTATTTCGTCAACTTGGGTTCCACGCCTATGCCAATCGCCAGATCTGGCGTGCGCTAACCCCCGATGTTGCTGAGGGAAGTTCAATGATCGCGCTGCGCCCACAGCAGCGCCGTGATCCGCACGCTATCCAACGCTTATACGAGGCTGTCACTCCACAGGCTGTTCAGCGTGTCGAGCTGCGCACTGCGCGCTATTGGCAGCTGCCAGTTGTCAGCACGCATGTGGGTATCCGCCAGCGCTCATGGGTGCTCGGTCGCGATGGGCACGATGATGTGCTGCGTGCAGCGCTGCACCTGTGGCTTGGTCCGCGCTCCGCAGTGATGAGCCTGCTGATCGACCCAGCCGAGCGTAATCTGGCCTCGGCAATTTTACGCTTTGGGCTAACTCACGTGGCCGCCGCCCATCAAGGCATGGTGTATGTCTTGCTACCTGAGTTCCATGGTGAGCTAGGAGGTGCGTTAAGCGAGCTAGGCTTTGAGTGTTTAGGTGATCAGCGCCTGTTGGTGAAAACAACTACCGTGGCGCTGCGCAAGCCGTTGTTGCGGCCGGTCTTAGATGCTTCACTTGATGCAGCTGTTGCCCGCCCCTCTGTTTCCGTGGTGGCACAGCCAGCAGAAATCTTGCCGCAGGCGACGTCTGCGCCCGAGTGTGAGCAGTTATAGAGGTACGAGTGTATGTTAGATCGTCGCGAAATTACCCACAATATTGATCTTCTGCTGGAGACATTGCCTCCGCGCTTGGTGCTTCCCCTCGCTAACCATGAGCAAAAAGATCAGCTCATCGAGATAGTGATGGACTTTGGGCGCTTGCCAGAGGCGCGTTTTCGCCAAGGCGAAAGTTTCCTGAGCGATGCCGAAATAACCCGCGAAGATCTGGAATATGTTATTGGGCGCATTGGCCAGTTTGGCGAAGATAATCGCGCTGGCATTCCGCGCACGCTGCACCGTATCTCGGCTATTCGTAACCGCGCTGGCCTTGTGATTGGATTAACATGCCGCGTTGGGCGCGCAGTCTACGGCACCATCGAGATTATTCGTGACCTTGTCGAGGCAGGCAAGTCTATTCTGATCCTTGGTAAGCCGGGCACCGGCAAAACCACGATGCTGCGTGAGGTCGCCCGCGTGCTCGCCGATGACCTCAACAAGCGTGTGGTCATTGTTGACACGTCCAACGAGATTGCTGGTGATGGTGATATCCCCCACCCGGGCATCGGCCGCGCCCGCCGTATGCAGGTGGCCCGGCCATCAGAGCAGCACAATGTGATGATTGAGGCGGTGGAGAACCACATGCCCGAAGTCATCATTATCGATGAGATTGGGACTGAGCTGGAGGCACAGGCGGCGCGCACTATCGCCGAGCGCGGTGTGCAGCTTGTGGGCACAGCCCACGGTAATACGCTAGAAAACCTGATGCTCAATCCAACGCTATCCGATCTGATCGGTGGCATCCAGGCTGTCACACTTGGCGATGAAGAGGCGCGCCGCCGTGGCACGCAGAAAACCGTGCTCGAGCGCAAGGCTCCGGCCACCTTCGATGTGCTGGTCGAGATTCAAAGCTGGGATGATGTGGCGGTCTATCAAGATGTTGCCTCTGCCGTCGATGCCATCTTACGCGGCGATGAGCCAGTTGCAGAGCAGCGGCATAAAGATGTTGATGGCAATGTGACGATGACGCCTGGCCGCCCCGAGCGCAATGAGTCTGCTTCGCCGATGCTGAGTCGCCAGAGTCGTTCCGCTGGTGGCCCAATGCGCTCACGTGATCGCTCGCGCGGGCGTGATAATGGTCGCGAGATGGCGGTCTTCCGCGAATCCCATCCAGTTATGCGGCCCGAGCCACCGGATATTGATGATGGTGATGATCATTCACCACGTAAACCGAAGCGTGGCACGCCTGTGAAAATCTTTCCCTTTGGTGTGAGTCGTAATCGCCTAGAAAAGGCGATCGAGCACTTGGATGTCCCTGGTACATTGGTGCGCGAGATGGATCAGGCGACAATGGTTGTGACCCTTAAGAACTACTATCGGCAGCATCCATCACGCCTGCGCGATGCCGAAGAGCGTGGCATTCCAGTCTATGTGTTGCGCTCTAATACACAAACGCAAATGGAAGAGTGCTTGGCCTCGGCATTCGATGTTGATGCCGGCAGCGATGCTGTTGCTGCTGCAATGGAGGAGGTTGAGTCGGCCATTGGGCAAGTGATGGATGGAGCATCGAACAGCGTAGAGCTATCACCGCAAAGCTCCTACATTCGCCGCTTGCAACATCAGATGGTTGAGCGTTACAATCTCAACTCAGAAAGTACTGGCAAAGAGCCGCGGCGGCGTCTACGCATCTATCGCTGAACTCGGTTCGCATATAGAGGCACGGAATGAGCCTGTTTATCACCTTCGAAGGTCCAGAGGGTAGCGGCAAAAGCACACAGGCCCGCTATCTGTACGAGTATTTGCAAAACCAAGGCTACCCTGCTATACTCACGCGCGAACCAGGCGGCACACCGATCAGTGATGCGGTGCGTCGTCTTGTGCTTGATGGGCAGTGGACAACCATGGAGCCAACCACCGAGACCTTGCTGTTTGCAGCAGCGCGTGCCCAGCTCGTCGGGGAAGTTATTTCGCCGTACTTAAATTTGGGCGGTGTTGTGCTCTGTGATCGCTATGCCGACTCAACCTACGCCTATCAAGGCTATGGCCTGGGGCGCAATCTGGAAGAGCTGCGCACAATCACGCTGTTTGCCACTGGCGGGCTGCTGCCCCATCTCACCATATACTTAGACTTACCTGTCGAAGAGGGATTGGAGCGCAAGCGACGTCAGCGCGATGAGCTGCGCGAGCGGCGCGAGCTACAGCAGCTTACCCTGCCACTGCCTCACCTGCCACCACCGATGCCAAGCGATCAGGAAGCGTGGAATCGGCTTGATGCGCGCGAGGTCGCCTATCATCAGCGGGTACGTGATGGCTATATGGATCTGATCTCTGCTGATCCTGAGCGCTGGCGTGTGTTTGATGCCCGCCTCGAACGTGAAACACTGGCCGACCAAATCGTTGCCGCCATTGTGCCATTCTTAAGTGATGTGCGACGGCTAAACGACGAGCGCTAATGGCTGTTAGCAGCTGGGGCCAACAGGAGTAACCATACTAATGACCACAACGATGGAAAATATACTGGCGGAAGTTAAGTCAATTCTGCCGATTATTGGCCTAGTGATCGGCGCTTATATCTTGGTGCTATGGATTGCGACACTTATCTGGACGTATCGCGATATTCATAGCCGCACAGAAGATTTTCTGCTGCAAGCTCTGGCGGTGTCGCTCGTGTTCTTCTTCAATTTTGCTGGCTGGGCGATCTACTTGATCTTACGCCCCCGCGAGACGCTGATCGAAAAGTATGAGCGTGAGCTTGAGGAAGAGTACATGCGCCGCGATATCGAAGACGAGCATGTCTGCCCTACCTGTCAGCGCGGTATTCAGCCAGACTTCATTCTTTGCCCCTACTGCCAAACATCGCTGCGCCACCACTGCTATCAGTGCAAGCGTGTTATTGATCTTACGTGGCCTGTGTGCCCATACTGCGCAACGCCTGCTGGTGCTCACTCTGCTGCATCACAGCCATTTTATCAAGAAGAAACCGAAATGCTGATGTCGTAGCACGCGCCTATGCGGCAATCTGCCCCGCTGCTAGTATGCAGCGGGGTTATTGTTTTAGCCCATCTGTATGCGGCGCTGCCGGGCCGCCTCGAAGAGGACTACGCTGCCTGCAATGGCGGCATTGAGTGACTCAACGGCACCATGCATAGGAATTGCGACGAGCTGACAGTGATCATGGAGGTCGGCAGAGATGCCATTGGCCTCGTTTCCCACCACTAGCACGCTTGGTGCACACCAATCAACTTGATCATAGCGCTGCGTGCCCTGCTGGTCCGCTGCATACCAAGGTGCACTGTCTAGCAGGAGCTTGGCGTGCGCGAACGACTCTGCTTGCAGCAAGGGTACGCGCAGGTGTGTGCCCATCCCCGCCCGAACAACCTTCGGGTTCCAGACATCGGCCGTTCCCGGTAGGCAGACGACGGCATCTACCCCCGCTGCTTCGGCTGAGCGAATCAATGTGCCCACATTGCCAGGGTCTTGAACGCTATCGAGAACTAGCCCGAGCGTGATTGGTGGCAGATGAAGCTGTGGACGCTTGGCAACCGCGATAATGCCTTGGGGATTTTCGACGTCAGAGAGGGTCGCCATGATCTGCGGTGTGGTTGGATAGGTGTGTGGCAGTGCGAGAACCTGCGCTAGGAGATCACGGCCACGTGGCGTTGTTTCAAGCTGCTCTGGTACAACGATAACAAGCTCGGTTAGGCCAGCGTGGATAACCTCGCCAACGAGGCGCACCCCTTCAGCAACAAAAACCCGCTCATTGTTCCGCTGCTTGCGAGAGCGGAACAATGAGCGGATGTGTTTAATCTGTGGGTTGGCTGTGCTGGTGATGAGATCGCGCACAGCTAGGCCAAGGCTTGCTTCGCCTGATTAACGATTGCGCCAAACGCCTCGGCGTCACGCACAGCCATGTCGGCCAGCTGGCGGCGATCAAGCTTGATGCCAGCGCGATTAAGGCCGTTGATGAACGTGCTGTAGGACATCCCGTGCATACGAGTTGCAGCATTGATGCGCGTGATCCACAGGCGGCGGAAATCGCGCTTGCGGTTACGCCGATCGCGATAGGCGTATGCGAGCGCCTTCATCACTGCCTCATGCGCAGTTTTGTAGTTGTGTGAGCGACTGCCGCGATAGCCTTTGGCTTGGTTTAACAGTTTGCGATGGCGCTTGCGCACCATAATACCACGCTTAATGCGAGCCATTGTGTCGTATCTCCTTGGGCTAGCGGTGAGTCGGTACAGGGGCATCGCAAGCTTTTAACCCTGATCCCGCTACGAACCGCTAGATATTTTTAGTCCAAACCGTAGGGAAGTGAGCGGCGTAAGCGCTTCACATCCGTCTCGCTAACTGGAAACATCTTGTCGAGCTTCTGTTTCACGCGGGTTGATTTGCGGCGGCGGAAGTGGCTTTTGCCACCCTTCGTGCGCATAATCAAGCCGGTGCCCGTAATTTTAAAGCGGCGCTTGGCCTGCTTATTCGTTTTCATCTTCGGCATCGGATGTTGCGTCTCCTTTAGGCTTAGAAGCTGCTTTCTCGCTACGCTTGCCACCGGATTTCGAGGGTGAGACAGGGCTAAGGATCATTGTAAAGGCCCGCCCTTCAAGCTGCGGGCGCTGATCGATCGCTGCATACTCACGGAGATCTTCAGCGATCTGCTCCAACATCTCACGGCCAATCTCGGGGTGCGCAATCTCGCGCCCGCGAAAGCGGACGGAAAACTTGACTTTGTGTCCGTCTTCCAAGAAACGACGAGCGTTGTTGGACTTTACCTGCAAGTCGTGAGTGTCAGTGCGTGGCTTGAGGCGAATCTCTTTCAACTCCGCTTGCTTTTGGTTCTTACGGGCTTCACGCTCTTTTTTGGTTTGTTCGTAGCGGAATTTCCCATAATCCATCAGACGACAGACCGGCGGATTGGCGTTGGGGGCAACCTCTACCAGATCAAGATCACGATCACGGGCCATATCCAACGCTTCACGGGTAGCAATGATGCCTACCTGCGTGCCATCTTCGTCGATGAGGCGAACTTCTCGCACACGAATCCGGTTATTGACTCGTAGCTTGTCTCTGATAGCAGACTCCTTCGTTATTGCAGAACACTCAAATACCTTAAATCCCCAAGAGCAAACCTGCCTTGTTGGAATTTGCGGCACCCAGAACTATAGCATACACCCTGCGTATCGTCAACATAAACTCTGGTACAATAGAACATATGTTTGTGTATTTTGTATGGGCTACCTGCTATGGTTAGAGCGACTGTGCTACGGCTACAGGAGCGGATCGAAGGAGGAATCACGCAATGACGTTATTCGTTAATTTCACACTACCGCTGCCTCCATCGATCAATAGTCAATATGTTACTGTTGGCAAGCGCAGGGTGCTTAGCCGTGAGGCACGCGCCTACAAGCGCCAAGTCAAGCGGCAGATTCAGCGTATGCAGCTCGATGGCCGTATCCCCGATGAATTTCAGGCGCACGCCTGTGCCGGGTACCTAGCGTTGTTTATTGACTTTTACTTTGAGACGCCACTCCGGCGCGATTTAGATGGCGGCCTAAAAATTACTCAAGACGCCATCTGTAGCAGCTTAGGCATCAACGATAACCGTGTTGTTGATATTCACCTTGTCAAGCGGATTGATCCACTGCATCCGCGGATTGAGGTTGAGCTAGAGGCGCTCGATGATTGGCAGTTCGACGAAGAGCGCGTTGTTATCCAGTAACAACAAAAACATCCCCTGGCTTCAGCACCTGAAGCCAGGGGATGCTATCTTGCGGCGCTAGATGTGGGTTAGCTCGCGGCGGAGGCGGATATTGTGGACGAGCAGCGTCAACCCAAATAGCACAAAGCCAAGCAGCGGAATACCAGTGCTGGTGGCTGGGTTTTGCGTTCCAACGTCGGTGCTGGTGCCGGTCACATCTGGCGTGGCAATTGCGCCAGGTGTCGTATCGCCAGGGGTAACCGAGGCTGGATTAGCGGTTGCGGCTGGTGTGCCTAGGGCCAGCGAGGTCGCTGTCAGAGGCGGTGCTTCACCAACAACCAACACACTGGCAACATTCGAGTACATTGGATCGGTAATGCCCTCATAGAGCAGCTGGCCTTGATTGACAATCAGTGTGTTTGCATCAACGTTTGTCTTGATGCGCACAGGGATCATAATTGTCAATGTTTGGCCTGCTGGCAGGGTGCTTACCCGCACAGTGATTTGATTGCCCTGCTGCTCGACGCGCGCATTCTGATCGCTGACCTTGATCGTGCCGGCAACCTCTAGGTTGGCTGGCAGCAGATCGGTAACCACTACATTACGCAGCGCTGGCGCGTTGACATCGTTGGTTGGGCTGATCACCGTAAGCGTGTACTCCAGCGATTCGCCTGCAAAGCGGCTACCCCAGTCGCTCTGTTTTTCAAAGCGCAGGCCACTGACCGGGCGAACAACAAACCCAGCAGGATTTGTTGCTGTTGCCGCCGCTGCTGTGCTGGTTGAAGCAACTGCCGTTTGTGTGTTAGCGGCGGTTGGCGCAGGCTGACCGGGCTGACTTGGGCGCTGCGTCGGCGCAGGCTGACCGGGCTGACTTGGGCGCTGCGTCGGCGCAGGCTGACCGGGCTGGTTGGGGGCCTGCGTTGCTGGCGCAGCAATGGTTGGATTGGGCTGGCTGGTTGGCACGATCGTATCATCGGGCGGAATATTCGTCGGCGGTGCAGGCACCGGCGTGTTTGGCACGCTTGTCTGCCCTGGCGGGTTGGTCGGCTGCGGCACCGTTGTGTTCGGCACACGAGTGGGGCCGGTCGTCCCTGGCGGACTGGTTGGCACAGGTGTTGATACCACCGTTGGACGTGGTGTTGATACCACCGTTGGACGTGGTGTGGACACGACTGTTGGGCGCGGTGTTGATACCACCGGCGTGTTAGTTGGTCCAGATGTGGATGTTGGAATCGTGCCTGGCACAAACACCGTTTCTGATGCCTGGTAGGTCTGCCCATTGTAGTCCGTTGTCACCGTGTTGACGATTTGCGATCCAGCGGTAACGTTGCTATCAACGCGTACCGTTACAACAACGCTAAATGGATTGCCATCGGACACAGTCCCGCTACATGAGATCGGGTTCGCATTGTTACACGTGCCTGTCCCTGTTGCTGCGACACTTACCAAGGTGATACCTGTGGGTAGCGTGTCATTGAGCGTAAAGGCGCGTGAAGCCTGCCCATCACCATTGTTGCGGTAGCGCACGGTTAAGACATAGGCAAACTGCTGGCCAGGTGTAACCGTTGACACCGAGCTGGCCTTGGTCACAATCAGCGGATCTTCTGGCTGTGGTGTGACCGGCGTGTTGGAGGGGCCAGGCGTGTTGGAGGGGCCAGGCGTGTTGGTTGGCCCTTGCGTTGGCACTGGCGTACAGGTTGGTGCTTGGTGCTGTGGCCGGAACAGATGCACAGCCACAGATCCGCCTGGCCGTGGACCAGGATACGGCGTCGACGGCGTAACGGTTGGGAACGTAACCGTGATTGTCGGATACGCACCTGGCGTGTTGGTCGGGCCGTTTGGTGTGCTGGTTGGGCCAGGTGTAACACATGGTTCAGTCGTTGGAACAGGCGTGTTGCTCGGGCCAATCGTTGGCACAACGGTGGTTGGCACGACCGGCGTACTGGTGGAGCAGGGCGTTGGCGACTGTTTCAGCGGACTGAACAGTCGTGGTGCCACCAGCCCATTGGTGCGCGAGATCGGTGTTGGTGTTGGCGTATCAGTTGGCGTGATCACCGTCGTCGGCGTGTCAGTTGGCGTGATCACCGTCGTCGGCGTGTCAGTTGGCGTGATCACCGTCGTTGGCGTACCGGTTGGCGTCAGGGTGCCAGATACAGTTGCTGTTGGCGTACCGGTTGGCGTCAGGGTGCCAGATACAGTT
>JABXJS010000201.1 GCA_013538855.1 Herpetosiphonaceae bacterium | reverse complement strand
TCATCGGCATAGTGCCGCTCATCGGCATGCCGCCGGGCATCATCGGCATAGTGCCGCTCATCGGCATGCCGCCGGGCATCATCGGCATGCTATTGGTTGCAGGCGTGCTGGTGGCCGCTTCCTGGCCGCAGGCAGCGAGGGCCAAAGCCGCACCAAGCATGATAGCTGCCAGCCAGCGCTGGTAAACATTGTGACGCATCGTACTCCTCCGATTTAGTGCTACAAACCATGGTGGTTATAGCATATTTCATGACACCAGTAGACACAGGGCAGTGCGGAGAGCAAAAGGCCACGCTGTGTGAAGCTTTTACCACGAGCTAAAGCTTCACCATTGGTATACTGATGAGCACTGTTCAAAGAAGTTGTTCTGAGGAGAACTGCATGGCTCGCAAGCCCCGTTCATCAACGCACCGCCACCAACGTCGCCACGTGCCGCGCCGCTCACCGCTGCCATGGGTTATCGGCGGCGGACTGCTGGTGGCGCTCATCGGCCTCGTGATTATCTTTGCGCGCTCCGACAGCAGCACAAGCACCGGTGCTAGCGACCAACCTAGCAGCGCGCAGGTTGCGCAAGGTGCCGAGCTGTACCAGACCTACTGTGCCAGCTGCCACGGCGTAGAGCTAGAGGGCCAGCCCAACTGGCAGCAGCCGCTAGCAAATGGCAGCTACCCGGCCCCGCCGCACGATGCGAGCGGCCACACGTGGCACCACCCCGACAGCTATCTGTTCAACATCACCAAGCAAGGCGGCCAGGCGCTGCTGCCTGCGGATATGGTCAGCGGCATGCCGGGCTTTGGCAACCAGCTCAGCGACGAGCAGATCAAGGCGATTCTGGACTATATCAAGAGCACCTGGCCGCAGGATATTCGGCAGATGCAGGCGCAGCGCAGCTAGTCCACCGGCCACGCTTGTGCGAGCGCCGCAGCTAGCGGAGCGCCAGCAGCGTCTCGGCGATAGCCAGCTCGGGCTGCCAGGGCAGGTCGGGGAAATTCCACCAGGCGGAGAGGACCGTTTGGGCGATGGCCCAGCCGCGAATACGCTCGCGGTCGAGCACCAGCAGATCGGCGAGCTGGTCGATGCGGCGGCGCAGCGTGGTGGCAAGATCGGGCCATGTGTGCAGGCCGACGGGATTGCGCAGCCATGTGCCCAGCTCAAAGGTCGGCTCGCCGCACACGCCCTTCGGGTCAATGATGACCCAGGTGTGGTCAGAGCGTAGGATGTTGGTGTGGTGCAGATCGCCGTGCAGCAGCACTGGTGCAGGCGGATCGGCGAGCAGCTCGGTGAGCCAGCCCTCGGCGGCGGCGACGAGATGGGCGGGAAACGGCCCCGACGAGCCAAGCGTGGGGCGAATATCCCACAGCTCAGCCATCCACGTGGCGAGATCGGGGAAGGCGTGATTGACAGGCGGTGGCCGCCAAAACTGGCGCATGGCCGCAGCGGCGATAGCATTCGCCTGCGCGTCGTCAGCGAGCGCGGTGAGATCGTCGCCGGGGATTAGGCGCTCCAGCAGCACCATGCCGCAGGCCGGGTCGGCCGCCAGCAGGCGCACACAGCCGGAGCCAGCGCAGTGGCGCAGCGCGGCGATCTCATTGGTCAGCTCAGGGCGGGGCACGCCAACCTTCAGCACCACAGCGGTGCCGTCGGCGCGGCGGGCGGGAGCGACATAGTTGTAGGAGAGGTTGGGGAAGGGGGCTTCAAGCTGAAGCTCGTAGCGCTCGGCGCATGTGCGCAGCAGCAGGGGCAGGCCCGCGAGCCAGGCTGCGCCAGCGGCAAACGCCGTCGTGATCGTGTGGCGGAATTCGGGCGGCAGCTCAGGGTTGCAGACGCTCATGGCAGCGAGGCCACCCCAGCGCGCAGCACCAAGCGCTCGCGGGTGCGCAGGCTCAGGCGATTGGCGGCGAGGGCGAACAGGGCAGCGCTGACAATATTCAGCGCCTGCACGAACAGCACGGCCATGCTGGCGTGCTGGGCCACATTCAGCAGCACAATTGACAGCCAGTAGAGGCCCAGCATCCACACCACGCTATGCTGGCGCTGGCGCAGCGCCTGGAGCATACACAGGCCGGTGAAGGCGATGCTAGCCAGCGTTGTCAGCGAGAGCTGCAGCACCAGCAAGCTTGGCCCGCGCTCGAGGCCCACAAGATAGGCTTGCAGCAGCTGGAGGCCCCCGATCAGCGCAATTGGCCCGAGCCAGACTGGCCGCAGGATTGGCTGATCGGCCATGGCGCGCTGGCCCATCCAGGTCGCAAAGGCCAAGCAAATAAACCCCGGCACCAAAAAGCCAAACAGGTTGCTGGGCAGCCACGCTGGGGCCGTCGTAAAAACCGTAATCAAGCGTTTGAGCGCCACACCCAAACCGCCATAGATAATCAACGCGCTGCCGAACGCAGCCACGTCGCCGCTCTCGCGATCCATCTCGCGCACCATGCGCCAGATCGCGATCAAGGCCACAGCGGAGAGGGCCACCGTCGCCAAATTTAACATTGCACTTGAAAAAGATAACCGTTCCATAGATCGCGCCTAGCGCGGCTCCCAAACAAAATCATCGGCCAGTATGCGCTGAATCTGGCCAGGAAAGCGGGCCTGATTCAGCGGGATGCCAATAAAACCATCAAAGCCTGCCTGACGGGTGCGCTCGACGTCGTCGATCATCACATTGGCCGTCATCGCAACGAGGCGGGCAGCAACGAGTTTAGGATGTAAGCGCAAAATCGGCAAGCGCGCAAAATCATCGCGCAGTGGGCGCTTGATATTGTACAAGACCAGATCGATCAAGCCGACAGCTGGCTGATCCAGCACCTCGATCAGCGAGCGGCCATCGCGGCTGCGCGTGCATGAGCGCACACCAATCTCGTGAAGCAGCAGATCCTGCACCACAAAGAACGAGTCATCACGATCCTCGACAACGAGAACATGGGCAAAGTGTGGATCGATCATGAGACAGACTGTGCTTCCGGATCAAAGATAACAACCTCGGCGTCCTGCTCGGCATCGGTGGGAGCGATGGGCAGCGTAAAGAAGAAGGTTGAGCCGCTGCCAACCGTGCTCTCGGCCCACATCGTGCCGCCCTGCAGCTCAACTAAGTGGCGGCTAATCGGCAGGCCCAGCCCGGTGCCTTGCTGCCGTCGTGCGGAGGCGGCCTGCTCTACCTGATGGAACTCCTCAAAGACCAGCGGCAGCTCGTGGGCCGGAATGCCGCTGCCGGTATCGCTCACGGAGACCTGCACCATCTGATCGCCCACGAAGGCGCGCACAGTCAGGCCGCCGGCATCGGTGAACTTGGCCGCGTTGGAGAGCAGGTTGAGCAGAATCTGGCGCACGCGCACCTTATCGCCGCGCACAGGCGGCAGCTCATCCTCCACGTCGCTCTCCAGGGTCAGGCCCTTGCCCTTGGTGAGGCCGACAGCGGTGGCCATCACGCCGTTTAAGATCGGCTGCAGATCGAAGTTCTCCAGCTGTAGCTCCATGCGCCCAGCCTCGATCTTCGAGAGGTCGAGGATGTCGTTGATCAGGCCGAGCAGGTGCTCGCTGTTGACCAGCACGCGCTCCTGTAGCTCGATCTGACGCGGCGACAGCTCGCCATAGCGCGGCTTGCCCATAAACTGCGTAAAGTTGATGATCGCATTGAGCGGCGTGCGCAGCTCGTGGGACATATTGGCCAAGAAGCGCGTTTTGAGGGTGTTGGCCTCGTCGGCGGCCTGGCGCGCCAGCTCAAGCTCCTTGTTGAGCTGCTGCAGCTGCAAGTTCAGGCGCGTCTCAATCTCGTAGGCACCCTCAAGCTCCAGCAGCGTGCGGGCCACTCGGGCCTCGCTGGCGCTCAGACGCTCGGCGCGCCGCTCGGCCAGCCGGTTGCTCTCCATGGCCCACTGCACCGTCGAGACCAGATCGCGGGTGGCGAGCCAGCTCGCGGCGGCGGTGAGGAGGATCAGCAGGCTTGGCCCGAGCATAAACACCACGTAGTTGCCAAACGAGGTGAACATCGGCGGGCTGAACACGCCAACCAAAGACAGCACACCCAGCAGCAGAAAGGACCCGATGTTAATCGCGGCGATCCGAAATGGAGCCAGCGGCCCGCTGAGCACACCAGAGAGCATCACCGAGAGCAGCAGCGCATAGGCCATAAAGTCGCGGATGGCGGGCACCATCAGCATCTGCCACAGCGGCCCGCCGATCAGCGCCAAGAAAAAAAACAGGCGTGAGCGCTCGTAGCGCTGGCTGCGCTGCTCGTACCATGCGCCCAAGGTGCACAGCGCAAACCATACCCAGGGCAAGAGTTCACGCAGCAGCTGCACCGACACCTGGCGATTAATCCGTGATAGCAGCAAAAACAGCCAAGATACTAACAGCACTTGGCAGATGTAGATCAAAATTTGCAGCGTGTCTGTGCGAAACGATCGAAGATTTTCTTCCAGGTCGGATGAGACAGATGTGTGTTCTTCCATACGCGCACCGTTGCTGGGATGAGATGAGCTGTTCGTCAGATGTATGGGCTGCCTCTATTGTATGCTGATCGGCGCGCGATGTAAACCACACGTGTGGCCAGCGCCAAATCTGCTGGCGCGCCGCTGATGTCGAGCCGCGCCGTGAGCGTCAGCCCAGCCGCCGTCAGCGCGGCGACAATCTCGGCGTCGCTGTGTGCCCGCTGGAGGTGATCCTCGCTGCCGCGCTGCCAGCCAGCGCCGGTGTCTTGGAACCAGACGATGTGGCCGTGGGCGAGGCGCGTGTCCGCGTCGAAGTCGAGCACGTTGTAGATCAGCAGGTCCGGCTGGTCACAGGGCAGGGTGGCGCGCTCGGGCCAGGCCGCATACTCCAGCGGCGTGTTGACATCAAAGATCAGATACCCGTCGGCGCTGAGCTGCTGGGCAGCCCGCTGACAGGCCAGCGTGAGCGATTCGAGGTTGGTGAGATAGTTAAACGTATCGTAGCAGCTCAGCGCCAGATCGAACAAGCGTGGGCTGGACCACTCTGTCAGATCGGCGTGCAGCCAGGTGATCGACTGCTGGGCAGCCTGCGCGGCCAGGCGCGCCTGATCGAGCATCGCGCGCGCACGGTCCACACCGGTGACGTGATAGCCGAGCCGCGCCAGCTCGACCGCCAGCGTGCCAACGCCGCAGCCCAGATCGACGATGGCCGATCCACGCCAGCCGTGCTGATCCAGCCAGCCGCCGAGCATCGACCAGAGATGCAGGCTGAGCCAGCTTTGGCCGCTGGCAGCGTAGACAGCGGCATAGTCGGCGTAGATCGTTGCAGCAGAGGAGGGCATATCCATAGCGCTCATTATAGGCCCGAAGCACCCCATCACACAACTGCGGGCACCATCTGGCCGGAGCGGGCTAGGACAGATGGCCTAACAGAAAATGTGTATTCGATGAGAGTCGCGCAAAATAGGCCCGAAAATGCCAAAGCCCGCGAAGGTCTTTGCTACAATAGTAGGAATAAGTACTTTTTATTGTCAAACCAACTCAGCGCCACAAACGCACCATCACATGGGCAGGGAGCGCGCGCCTGAGCTGGTCGCACACCAACCAACGAGGCAATTAACCATGACTGCATCGACCACAACACTAATGGCGGCTCTTCTGCTAGCACTGTTCGGCTGGCTCGCAACTGTGCACTGGATCAAAGATCGGCGCACCATGAGCGAAAAAACCAAGCAACTCTTGATCATCCCCAGCTGGTTTCCGTGGATGGCCTTGGCGCTGGGCTCGGTGGTCGCCCAAGGCATGCTGCCAGCCCAAGAGGCGCTCCAGGGCGCAATGAGCTTCTCCGTGGGCATGCTTGTTTTCGTCTTCTCCACCCGCCGCCGCACAAGCCGCAGCTAGCCGCCGTGGTGATGCAGACCAACGAAACTACTACGCGACCTCCACAGTGCTGGAGGTCGCGCTATATGTACACCGCACATGCGGTCGTTATAGCCCACAGTCGAGACCAACTAGAACTCTTCGATTATCGCATCGTCGTTGCCAATCACCATGCGTGCAATCAACCCGGCCAGTAGCCCAAACGCCAAAAACAACATTGTGATAAACATAGTGTGCTCCTTACGTCGATGCATTGTTGGCTTTCATCCGCCATCTGGATAAAGCAAAGTGTGTGCCACGGTATAATGCAGAAGCCCGGCCAGCACCAAGCGCGGCTGAGGCCGACACCTTGCAGCAAATGAGGAGTGTTATGACCGAGCTGTTTGATATTACTGTTGTGGGCACAGGCTCCTGGGGCACGACGCTGGCGCTGATGCTGACGCACGGCGGCCGACGGGTGGCCTGGCTGGCACGTACCGCCGAGGAGGCCGCCGCGCTCGCCAGCGCCCGCGAAAACACGCGCTATCTGCCCGGCGTCGCATTGCCAGCGGAGCTAACGATTAGCGCCGATGCAGAGCACGCCTGTCGCTCACAGCTCGTGCTGCTGGTCGTGCCCTCGCGCACGGTACGCCAAAACTGCCAGCAGCTAGCACCGGCGATTCAGGCTGATAGCGTCGTGCTAAGCTGTGCCAAAGGGCTAGAGCAACATTCATTGCATACGATGAGCGTCGTTATTCAGCAGGAGCTAGCCCACGTGCCAGCAGGGCAGATCGGTGCGCTATCGGGGCCGAACATCGCGCACGAGATTGCCCACGGGCTGCCGGCCACCAGCGTGGTGGCAACCAGCGACAGCGCCGCCGCCCTACGCGCGCAAACGCTGCTTACCACCAATCAGTTTCGCGTCTATCGCTCGAGCGACGTGGGCGGCATTGAGCTAGCCGGGGCGCTGAAGAACATCATCGCCCTCGGCGCAGGCATCGGCGATGGCATGGGCATCGGCGACAACGCCAAGGCGGCGTTCATCACCCGCGGCCTGGCCGAAATCACGCGGCTCGGCATCGCTCGCGGGGCCAATCCGCTCACCTTCGCGGGCCTGGCCGGTCTCGGCGATCTGCTGGCGACCTGCGCCTCGCCGCACAGCCGCAACCGCCGCTTGGGCGAGGCGCTGGCCCACGGTCAAACCCTCGCGCAGGCGCAGGAGAGCCTGGGCCAGGTCGCCGAGGGCGTCGGCACCACCGTCACCGCCCGCGCCCTGGCCGCCCAGCACAACGTGGAGCTGCCAATTGCCGACGAGATGTATCGCGTGCTATACGAGGGCAAGTCGGTTCACGCCGCCGCCGTCGATCTGATGCAGCGCGACCCCAAAGATGAGCTGGCCGGCTACCAGTGGCTGCTGGAGCAGCGCATTCGCGACAACATCCACTAGCGGTCGCACGCCACACAGATCCATCCGCCGCCAGCGCGCTGCGGGGCACCACCTGCCAGTGTCGCCACCGCAGCGCAGCGCCAGCAGCGGCCATGCACCCGGCAGGCACCATGCACGCTCAGCTTAAAAACACACACGACCTGCCATCAGCCAACGCACAGCTCCATCCACCGTCAGCGCGCCATGGGCACCACCTGCCAGTGCCGCCACCGCAGCGCAGCGCCAGCAGCGGCCATGCACCCGGCAGGCACCATGCGCGCTCAGCTTAAAAAAATAAGCCACCCGACATCAGCCGATGCCGGATGGCTTGGGCGAGCGGTGAGCGTGGAGACTAGAGCTGCTCGGCGATGAAGGCGGTCAGATCAGCGATGCGGGTGGCATAGCCCCACTCGTTGTCGTACCAGGCCACGATCTTGAACAGATTGTCGCCCATACCCATCGTCAGGCTCAGGTCCACGACGGACGAGTACGAGGTGCCGATGAAGTCGGACGAGACCAGTGGCTCCTCGGTGACGCCCAGAATGCCCTCCATCGCGTCCTCGGAGGCAGCGATAAAGGCGTTGTTGATCGCCTCGACCGACGCGCCCTTGCTCAACTCGACGACAAAGTCGACCAGCGAGACTGTTGGGGTGGGGACGCGCACGGCGAAGCCGTCGAACTTGCCTTTCAGCTCGGGGATGACCAGGGCGACGGCCTTGGCCGCGCCGGTGGTGGTGGGCACCATGTTGAGGGCGGCGGCGCGAGCGCGGCGCAGATCGCGGTGCGGGCCGTCCTGCAGGTTCTGATCCATGGTGTACGAGTGAATGGTGGTCATGAGGCCGCGGTCGATGCCGAAGGCGTCGTTGAGCACCTTGGCCACTGGTGCCAGACAGTTGGTGGTACAGGAGGCATTGGAGACGATATTGTGGGCGTTGGGATCGTACAGCTCCTCGTTGACACCCATGCAGATGGTGATGTCTTCGTTCTTGGCTGGCGCGCTGATGATGACCTTCTTGGCCCCGGCGTCGAGGTGCGCCTTGGCCTTGGTGGCATCGGTGAAGATGCCGGTGGACTCGATCACGATGTCGATGTTAAGCTCGCGCCAGGGCAGCTTGGAGGGATCGCGCTCGGCGAGCGCCTTGATCTCCAGCGTCTCGTCATCGAACGAAACCTTCAGCGTGTCCTCGGTGGCCTCTACGTCGCCCTCAAAGGAGCCGTAGGTGCTATCGTATTTGAGCAAGTGAGCCAACGTATGATTATCGGTGAGGTCATTAATCGCCACGATCTCTAGCTCGTCGGCATAGTGATCGAGAATAGTTTTGAAGCTCTGGCGACCAATGCGACCGAAGCCGTTGATTGCTACTCGTGCCACTGATTCCTCCTTCGTAACGAACCTTGAACGGCGCGCCGCCGTCCTACGCCAACTATAGCATAACCCGTCATCGCTGTCATGAAGGGCTGCGATTTTGCTCCAGCAGCAAGATCAGCTCGCGGGCCAGCTTGACCGGATCGTGGCGCAGGGGATTGTCCAGGTTGATCACATCGGCGGTGACGATGGGCAGCGTGGCCTCGCGCTTGGTGGTGTCGAGCGGCACCACCTTGGTGCGGCCGCGCCACTCGGGGGCGAACTGGAGGCGCGAGCTAGCGTTGCTATTGGCGAGGGCCACATCGAACGCGCCGGGGCCGACGTGCTCGATCAGGGCGTCGATGTGCGCCTGCACGCCGAAGTTGTCGGTCTCGCCTGGCTCGGTGGCGACATTGCACACATAGACGCGCAGCGCCTCGGAGGAGCGGATCGACTGGATGATCTCGCCGATCAGCAGCGTCGAGAGCAAGCTGGTGTAGAGGCTGCCCGGCCCGACCACCACCAGATCGGCGCTGCGAATGGCCTGGACAGCGGCGCGACTGGCGGGAGCGTCGCCGGGCTGAAGGTAGACGCGCTTGATCGGCGCGCCGCCCTTGGCGATGCGCGACTCGCCGCTGATGTGCACGGAGTCGCCGTCGGTGGCCTCCAGCTCGGCCCACAGCGTCACATCGGTGAGCGTGGCCGGCACGATCTGGCCGCGCACAGCGAGCACGCGGCTGGCGGCACGCACGGCCTCGTCGAACGAGCCGGTGATATCGGCGAGCGCGGTAATGAGCAGATTGCCGAAGGTGTGGCCCTCCAGGCCCTCGCCGGTGGCGAAGCGATACTCAAACAGCTCGGTGACCAGCGGCTCGGCCTCGGCCAGCGCGGCCAGGCAGCGCCGAATATCGCCAGGCGGCAGGATGCCGAACTCCTGGCGAATGCGGCCCGAGGAGCCGCCGTCGTCGGCCACACTCACAATGGCGGTGATGTTATCGGTGTAGAGCTTGAGGCCGCTGAGCAAGGTGGAGAGGCCGTGGCCGCCGCCGAGGGCCACCACGCGCGGCCCGCGCCGACCGCGTCGCCGCGCCCAGAGATTGCCGACGAGATCGGTGCGCGGCGCGTTGGGGGGCAGCAGCGCGCCAAGCAGCAGCCGGTTGAGCCGCGTAAAGGCGATGGTGGTGCCGATGATGCCCAGCATGCACAAGATAACCATGCGCGCTGTGCGCG
Source organism: Herpetosiphonaceae bacterium (assembly GCA_013538855.1). Taxonomy (GTDB): domain Bacteria; phylum Chloroflexota; class Chloroflexia; order Chloroflexales; family Herpetosiphonaceae; genus OHK22. The sequence continues at coordinate 17,545 of JABXJS010000201.1, read as the reverse complement.
GCCAGAACTGGAGGGTCACATAGTAGGTAAACGCAGGGAAGCGCACATTGGCGAAGTACAGCTCGCGCAGGCCAATCGCTAGACCGAGCGCCGACAGGGTGATGCTGACCAGCAGCAGCAGCATCCAGCGCTTAATGCCGATGCCGACGCGCAGCCAGCGCCATGGGCTGCGCCGACTTGGTTGTTGCATAGATCCATCCTTCTCTTGCTAAGCTTGAGCGAGCGCGTGCGCGCCAGCACAGCAGTGAGGTTCTTCTGTGCTATCATAGGCCGTAGAAACAGCTCGGCGGCAGCAGTACGATTATACGGCCGAGCTGAACCACCATACTACCAGTTCACGTCGGATAGCCAGCCATGCGCGGCAGGATTGCACCCTGCCCCTGCTCGCAGGCGAATTGGGATACTTCCGGAGTGCTATGAATCTTATCTATGATGTACTGCTGCTCAGCGTGCCAGTTGTGCTGACGCTGCTGGGCTTCTATCGTGGTATTCAGCGCGAGGCACTGACGCTGACCGGCATTCTGCTTGGCGCGCTGCTGGGCGAGTGGTGGGCACCAACGTGGGCCACCAGCAGCGCCACGCGCTTCAACCAGAATCAGCAGGTGCTGCAGGTGCTCATCGCCGACGGCCTGCTGCTGCTCACAGCGATCTTCGTGGGCTACGGCGGGGCGCTGCTGCTGCCGTCGCGGCGCACGCTGGCCAAGGGCATGGGCCGCACCTACGGGGCCATTCTAGGCGGCCTCAATGGCATGTTTCTGATCGGTGTCCTGCTGCGCAACGCCGCCCGTGCGCTGCCAGAGCAGCGCCCGATTGTCGCCGAGACACGGCTAGGGCCAATTCTGGCCGAGCGGCTGCCGCTGCTGACCCTGTGGGCGGTGCTTGGCGGCTCGGTGGTGGTGGTCGTGCTGCTGATCACGCGGCTGCTGCAGCGGCTGCACGGCGATCCGGCCAAGCAGAAGAAGCAGCAGGAGGCCAAGGCCGCCGCTGCCAAGGCGGCCACCAAGCCCGCCGAGCCACCTAAGCCCGTCGAGCCGCCCAAGCCCGAGCTGCCCAAGCCCGAGACCGTCACCGACCCAATCCTGCGCGACCTGCTGATCGCCGAGCGCACCAAGACCAAGCAGTAAGCTCCATCGAGCCAGGCGCACAGCTCGCTCTGTGTGCGCCTGGCCATGTCGGCATTTTTTGATGCTGATGCTACGTGCCGGTGGACTACGCTACATTGGTCGCGCTGTCGGAGCGGCCGTCGCTGGGCCTGGTGCTTGGACCGTGGGGGGCCTAGACGCTGAGCGCGACCCAGCGGCCGAGGCGGAAGCGCCACCAGACCAGCAGGCCCTGCACAGCGAAGTCGGTGCTCATGGCCACCCAGATGCCGTTGAGGCCCCAGCCAAGGCCAAACACCAGCAGCCAAGCCAGCGGCAGCCGCACGCACCACACGCTGATGATCTTGGTGTAGAGCGGCCAGCGCGCATCGCCGCCGCCGCGCAGCGCGCCGCTGAACACAAAGTTGGCCGCCAGCGCTGGCTGCGCAAAGCCCACGAGCCGCAGCGGCACCGTCGCCGCCGCCACCACCGCCGGATCATTCTGCACAAAGAAGCCCACAAACAGCTGCGGCACCAGCACAAAGCACGCGCCGATCAGCGCCATAAACAGCGCCGCCAGCCGAAACGCCTCGAAGCCGCTCGCCCGCGCCGACTGCGCATCGCCTGCGCCCATGTGCTGGCCAACCAAGGTGGTTGCAGCTACGGCGATGCCCATGCCCGGCAAAAACGAGATGCTCTCAACAGTCACGACGGTGGTATGCGCGGCGTAGGCGACGGTGCTGATGCTGGTGATCATCTGCACAAACAGCAGCAGCGCGGCCTGAAACACAAACTGCTCGGCACCATACGGCAGGCCCATGCGCAGAATACGCCACATCAGCGCCCAGTCGGGCCGCGGCAGGCGATTGACCAGCAGCCCGGCCCGCCCGCGCAGCAGCCAGAACAGCACCAGCAGCCCACCGCAGCCCTGGCCGATCGCCGTGCCCCAGGCCGCCCCGGCGATGCCCATGCCCGGCATGCCAGCGAAGCCATTGACCAGCGCCAGCGACAGCACCACGTTGATGCCATTGACAACGCCCATCACCAGCAGCGGCGCGCGCATATCGCCCGCCCCGCGCAGCGCGGCGTTGCCGATGTACAGCAGCGCCTGCAGCGGAAAGGCCAGCATGGCGATGCGAAAGTACTGCACGGCATAGCGCTGCACCTCGGCCGTGCCGCCAAGCAGGCTGATCATCTGCGGTGCAAGCAGCCAGGCCAGGCTCAGGCCCAACACGCCCAGCAGCGCGCCAATCAGCAGCGACTGGCGCAGGGCCTTGTTGGCCATATCCCAGTCGCCGCCGCCAACAAAGCGCGCCACCACCACGGTGCAGCCAAGCGCCACCGCCATAAACAGCGTCGTCAGCGTCCAGGTAAACTGCCCGGCCATGCCCACAGCCGCCAGCGCGACCTCGCTGGTGTAGCCGAGGCGCTGCAGCACCGCCAGGCCCAAGTGCCCCACCACATAGGTGTCCACCAGACTCACCAGCAGCGCCAGTAGCTGCTCGGCCACCGCCGGAATTCCCAGGCGCAGCACCGCCTGGCGCTGCGCATTGGCGCGCCAGAAGCGCCCACGTGTTTGAACCGCCATATTGCCTCGTGCGATACAAAAACCCGGAACAGCAGTGTGTTCCGGGGTTGATCATCAATGCCAAAGCCTGTGCGCGGCGCGCCTACGTGCGCGCGTGATACAGGCCCTCAAACATTGTACCAAATTGATCGTAGATGTAGCGGCGGCGCAGCTTCAGCGTTGGCGTGAGCAGCCCGTTCTCGATGGTGAAGTCCTCTGGCAGGATCTCGTAGTACTTGATCTGCTCGAACGAGGCAAGATGGGCATTGGCCGACTTGGCCTCGTGCTCGATCAGCTCGCGCACCTTGGGGTGCTTGTGCAGCGGCGCGTCATTCAGCTGCACGCCCTCGCGCTCAGCCCACAGCTGCAACGCCTCGCGATCCAGCGTCAGCAGCGCCACCAGGTAGGGCTTGCGATCACCGTAGACGGCACATTGCGAGATGTACGGGCTGTTCTTAAACGCCGCCTCCACCGCCTGCGGCGCGATGTTCTTGCCCGCCGCTGTGACCAGGATGTCTTTTTTACGATCCGTGATGCGCAAAAAGCCGTCCGCGTCCAGCTCGCCGATGTCGCCGGTGTAGAACCAGCCATCGTGAATGGCCTCGGCGGTCTTGTCGGGGCTATTGTAGTAGCCCTGCATCACCATCGGGCCGCGCGCCAGGATCTCGCCATCGGCGGCGATCTTGATCTCGACGCCGCTGAGCGCCTGGCCGACAGTGCCAAGGCGGTAGGCCTCGGGACTATTGACCGTCAGCGCGCCGGTTGTCTCGGTTAGGCCCCACGCCTCCAGCAGCAGCACGCCAGCGCCGTTGAAAAACTCCAGAATCTCAAGATCGAGCGGCGCGCCAGCGGTCACGGCGAACTGAATATTGCCGCCGAGCAGGTCACGAATCTTATGAAAGACCAGCCGGTCGGCCATCTGATACTGCACCTTGAGCATGCCCGTCGGCTCTTGGCCGCGCTCGCGCAGGTGGCTCACCTGCCGCCCGACCTCGATGGCCCAGTTGAAGATGTACTTGGTGATCGGCTTGGCCTCGGCGCGCGCCTTGGCGGTGCTGAAGATTTTCTCGTAGATGCGCGGGACGCTGAAGAAGAACTCCGGCTGCGTCGCCTGCACATCGGCCAGCACGGCCTTCATGTCGGTCACGATGGTGGTGTTCAGGCCGCGCTCCACGCCAGCGATATGCTGGAGCCGCCCGAAGATATGCGCCGTCGGCAGGAAGAGCAGATCGACCTTGCCGGGCTGAAAGCCGGTCAGCCGCTCGCGCACGCTGGCGATCTCGGCCAGCAGGCAGGCGTGCGAGAGCATCGCGCCCTTGGGGTTGCCGGTGGTGCCCGAGGTATAGATGATCGTCGCCAGATCGTCGGGCGCGATAGCGGCGGCGCAGGTGTTGGCCAGCTCCGTCTGCTGATCGGCGCTCGTGGTGTCCAGCTGCAGCAGCGTGTCGAAGGACATGAACCAGGCATCGTCGGGCAGGTCGGCGGGATCGTAGACGATGACGCGCTTGATGCCGCTGAGCTGGTCGCGCACCGCCAGCAGCTTATCGACCTGCTCACGATCATCGACAAACAGGTAGGTCATCTGCGAGTTCTCGCCGATGAAGGCGATCGTCTCGGCCAGCAGCGAGGGGTACACCGTCACGGTGACGCCGCCGAGGCACCAGATTGCCCAGTCGGTCATCAGCCAGTGGACGGAGGTGTGCGCGAGAATGCCAATGCGGTCGCCCTTGCGCGCGCCGAGGGCGTGCAAGCCCGCCAGCAGCCGATAGACCTGCGTCGCATGCTCTTGAAAATTGGCGCTGCGCCATGTGCCGTTGTCGTGCTGACGCCAGCGGTTTAAGTGCGCATAGCGCTGCGAACGATCACGGAAAAGCTCGGCTAAGTTTCGTTCATCCATCGGTGTCCTCCTAGACAACCATGTCTATGTAGGAATCACAGGTGAGCGCAGGCTTAGTCTTCCTCAATGGCGATCAGGACAGCGTCGGCCTCGACGGTCTCACCAGCCTGACAGTAGATAGCGCTAACGGTGCCGGCGGCGGCGGTGCGGATGGTGTGCTCCATCTTCATGGCCTCAAGCTTCAGCAGCGGCTGGCCGGCGGCCACGTGGTCGCCAACGCCCACGAGAATGGCCAGCACTGCGCCAGGCATGGGTGCGCGCAGTGATCCGCCAGCATCTGCGCCAGTTTGTGGCTCTGGCAGCAGCGGCAGCGTGCGCAGGCGCACCAGCGACCTGCCGTCGGTGATCCACCACTCATCGGCCACACAGGCCCAGCGCCAGGAGCGGCGACGGCCATCAACAACCATGGTGATGGTGTGGCCGCTGATGCTGTAGCTGCTGATGATAAGCGCCGTCTGATCAACAGCGATGTGCAGTGGAGCGCCTGGCTGCGCAGGTGTCAGCGCCGCCGCCACCGCAGCGGTGTTGATCTGGTAGCGAAACTGCTGTGGCGCATTGGGGCTGTTGCGCCAGTAGCCAGCAGTGTGAGCGGTGATCTCGCTCCATTGTAGCAGGGTTACGGCGGCTACTTCAAGTGCATGTTCGCCGGAATCACGTGCGGCGGTGAGCGCTGCGCCGTGGTGCGTCAAAAAGGCGGTGCTGAGATCGCCTGCCAGGAAGGCCGGATGGCGCGCCAGCGCGGCCAGAAACAGCAGGTTGTTGGTGCAGCCAAGCAGCGTCGTCTGCTCCAGCGCGTAGGCCAGACAGCGCACGGCGCTCTGGCGGTCGGGGCCGTAGGTGATGATCTTGGCCAGCATGGGGTCGTAGTAGACGCTGACGCTCGCGCCGGTGGCGATGCCGCTCTCGACGCGCACTGCGGCATCCGTCGGCGGCTGCCACAGCGCCACCGGGCCGCTGGTCGGCGCAAAGCCTGCCGCCGGGTCCTCGGCGTAGACGCGCGCCTCAATCGCGTGGCCGCGGAGCGTCACCTGCGCCTGGGTCAGCGGCAGCGGCGCGCCCTCGGCGACCAGAATCTGCCACTCGACAAGGTCAAGGCCGGTCACGGCCTCGGTGACTGGGTGCTCAACCTGCAGGCGCGTGTTCATCTCCAGAAAGTAGAACTGCTGGTTGCGATCAACCAGAAACTCGATGGTGCCTGCGCTGGTGTAGCCGATGGCCTGGCCCACCGCCAGCGCCGCCGCCAGGATGCGCTCGCGCACCTCGGGCAGCAGGTGCGCCGCCGGAGCCTCCTCGATGATCTTCTGGTGGCGGCGCTGGATGGAGCACTCGCGCTCGCCAAGGTGAATGAGGTTGCCGTGCTGGTCGCCGAAGATCTGCACCTCGATGTGGCGCGGCTCGATCACGGCGCGCTCCAGCAGCACCTCGGCGGAGCCAAAGGCGGCCTGCGCGTCGCGCCGCGCCACCGGCAGCGCCGCGGCCAGCTCCGCCGACGAGTGCACCAGGCGCATGCCCAGCCCGCCGCCACCGGCCGCCGCCTTGATCATCATGGGCCAGCCGATCTGCTCGGCCTGCGCCAGCAGTGCGGCGTCGTCGAGCGCGGCGTCAAGCGGCGAGCCGGGCACCATGGGCACGTTGGCGGCGAGCGCGCACTGCTTGGCCGCCCGCTTGTTGCCCATCAGCGCAATCGCCGCCGGCGTCGGGCCAATGAAGATCAGCCCGGCAGCGGCGCACTGCGCGGCAAAGTCGGCATTTTCCGACAGAAACCCGTAGCCTGGATGGATCGCCTGCGCGCCGGTGCGCTGCGCCGCCTCGATCAGCGCCGCCGCCCGCAGATACGACTCGCTCGGCGGGGCCGCGCCAATCCAGACGGCCTCGTCGGCCTGCAGGACGTGCGGCGCGCCCGCATCGGCGGTGGAGTAGACCGCCACCGTGCGGATGCCCAGGCGACGGCAGGTGCGAATGATCCGGCAGGCGATCTCGCCGCGATTGGCGATCAACAGCGTCGTGATCATGGCTGCTCCACTTCGGCGCTAAGACTGCTGATCCTGCTGCTCGACATCGTGGGCCATCTCGGCCAGCAGCTCCTTGGCGGCGCGCTCGCTTAGCTCGGTGCGGCCTAGCTCGGCGGCTGGCGCGATGCCCTCCATCTCCAGAAAGTCAACGATGTGCTGGTGATGGCGCTGTAGCAGCTCCGGGGTCAAAACTTCGTCTAGGAATACATGCATAGGGGCGGCTCCTTCTGGTGTGGTTCGCTGCGCGGCATGATACCAAGGCCGCTTTGAAAACGCAAAGCTCGCCACCGACCTACACGCGCAGCACGGGCCAACACGCCGCCACGCTGGGCAGGCAAGCCACCCGCAGCGTCGAGAATGCCACCGATGAGCAGGCGAGCTAGCACCAGCGCAGGCGCGTATCTGAGCCGTGGCGCACGACCAGCAGCGCTGCTTTTCAACAACAACACGCCGCCACGCTGGGCAGGCAAGCCACCCGCAGCGTCGAGAATGCCACCGATGAGCGGGCGAGCTAGCACCAGCGCAGGCGCGTATCTGAGCCGTGGCGCACGACCAGCAGCGCTGCTTTTTCAACAACAAAACACCGCCAGCACCACCGGGGCGCTGGCGGCGGACAACAGCTGGATCAGGCGGTCTGCTCCTTGGCCTGGAAGGGCCAGACGATCTCGATGTCGTTGGGGGCGTACCAGATCTCGCGCGGCGATTCGGCGCTGACATAGCCGTGCTTCTCGATCCAGTCGTAGGCCAGGTCGTAGCCCTCCAGGATGGCCGGAAACTCGCAGTACGCCTCCGGCAGGCGCACGCAGGCGACCTGGACGGCGGGCAGGGTGCGGGCGACAATGTTCGCACTGGCGCGGCCCGCGAGCAGTGTCGTGGTGGGGAAGGCGACCTCGATGGGGCCGTCGTCCTCGTGGTTGATCTGGCCGTGGTAGATGCCGATTGGCGGGCCAGCGGGCGCGCCGCCCTGGTCGTTGATCGCGGACAGCAGCGTGGTCACGCCAGAGTCGATGGTCGTGGGCAGCTGATCGATCTTGACGTGGCTGGTGAGGCTGAGGATGGGCTGGGCGGCGAGGGTGCGGACGGTCACTTCAAGGGGCATAGCGCTGGTCTCCTTGCGTAGCGCCGCTGTGATGCGCGGCTCCATGCTGCGAGCGCGCATTGCCCGCAGCTCCAAGTGCGTAAGATGCTCGCGCAGCAGCTGCTCGGCCTCGGCGGGCGTGGCCGCGAGCACGTGGCGAATGGTTGCGAGCGGCATGTCGATCTGGCGCAGCATGCGGATGAGCCGCGCCGCCGCCAGCTGGTCCTGGTGGTAGTAGCGATAGTTCGAGGCTGCGTCAACGTGCCAGGGCCGCAAGATGCCGAGCTGATCGTACAGCCGCAGCGCCTTCAGCGACAGGCTAGAGGCGCGGGCGAAGCTGCCGATCGCCAACAGTTCGAGCTGTTCGTTGTTCATAGCCGCAGTATAGGGTCTGCCCAAAGGGCAGAGTCAAGCCCTATGGCGCAGACATACAAACGGCCCGTGGCACAGGCCACGAGCCGTCGATCACCAGCGCCGCTGCGCGCTACACAATGCGCTTCTTGACCAGGGCGATGTAGAGGATGAGCAGGCCCAGCGCCACGCCGACGCCAAGGCCCGCGCTGATGCTCGCCAGCCAGTCAATGGCCAGCAGATCGCCGATGCCAGCGACGATGAAGCATGCGCCCATGAGCATGCCGCCCCAGTTGTTGAGCTTGGCCAGCCGCTCGGCGCGGATGCGCAGCGGCCCCGGCGCGTACAGCTGCGCCGCCGGCGTCTTGCCCATCGCCCGCCCAATGGTCGGGAGCAGCAGACTGCCGAGCACCATCACACTACCAACAAGCAAAAAAACCATGGTGCTATTCCTTCAGTAGACTAAACAGGCAAAACCGGCACCCTGGCGTGGGCCAGGAGTGAGCCAAGCACCACAATCACCGCCAGAATAGCGCCGCTCAGCTCAAGTGTGCTGTTGCCAAGCAGATCGCCCAAGCCCTGTCCAACCAGGCACAGGCCAATACCTAGACCGAACCAATGATTAATGCGCTGATGGCGCGCTAGGCGCACGCGCTCCGGGCCTGCGGGCAGCTGCTCAGCGGACGGCTGCCAGCCCATAGCCCGCGCCAGCGGCGTAAGTCCAAGCCGAACCAACAAAACGACTATGCCACACATCAAAAGAACCATACACATGTTCCTCCATATGTCTGCATCGAGCATGTCACAATCAGTGCGTCGATGCGGGGGCCACGGCCGCACGCGCGCGCCGAGCCGCCCGCTCAAGCCGAATCAGCTTGACGCTTAGCAGAGCGATGCTGAGAATCATGAGGCTGCTGTAGAGATCAAAACCGTGCGCGGTTGCCAGGGCTGGCTCAAGGCGCTCAAGCACAAAGGCCAGGCCAAACAACAGGCTCAGCCAGCGCTGATGCTCGCTGCCGCGGGCATGGGCCAGCGTTGGCAGCACAAAGCCGCCGATCAACACGAGGCAGCCGATGCCAAAGTGAACCATGTTCTTCTCCCTGTGGGTAAACGCTCGGTAGCAATACGTCCATTCTAGCAGCATTGTTGCCAATGTTGAAGCGGGCCAGCCCACACGCCCAGCCAGCGGGCTAGCGTCCCCGACGACTGGGCGTGTGTCTGGTGGTGGCTAGCTATATGTTCGAGCGCGGCCAGTGTGTCGCCGGGTCCGCTCGTGCGCCAGCAGCGGCCATAGCCGCGCCCGCGCCATAGCTCGCCGTGATGACCTGCGCTGCGGCTTAGGCCAGCCGCTGGTTAGTGGAGCCAGCGCAGCACCAGGCAACAGATGGCACCAGCAAACACGCCAAAGAGCAGCGCATTGGCGCTCGCAGCCTGACCGAAGAAGAGCAGCGCCAGCCCGCCACCAAGCAGTAGACGGCTCCACAGTGGAAACCACGCCGCGCTCTGGGCGGAGAGCGACCCGCCGTCGTGGAGCGGCAGCTCGGTCGTCCGCTGGCCCAGCATATGCATCAGCGGCCCCATGGTCATACTCACCACAACAGCCACGACCCCCAAGAAAACAACCATGTGATCCTCCGTTTCAGCACAAATATTAAGACCATCTAGCACACCGACAGCGGCAGCCTGCTCCCTGCTGGCTGGTGTACGTACGCGTGTTCGTTGATACCTACCTCCTTCAGGAGCAATCGCCACCACTATACTGCGGAGCTGTGCTGGCTGGCGACAATATAGGTGACCACCACCATGAGTGCGGCGCAGATCACCACGCCCCAGCCGAGCCACATCAGCCATACGCTACCAGCATACTCGCCGCTGCCCTGCAGCACCAGGCCAACGCCAAGGATCAAACGGCCCCAGCGATTGGCCCACGCGGTTCGCTGAGCATACTCCGGATCGGCAGCATTGAGCTGAAGCTCCGTCGGTGTTTTGCCCATCGCCCGCGCCAGTGGACCAAGCGCCAGGCTCACCACAACTATGACGACGCCCACAAGGATCGATGTCATGCCATCCTCCCATTCCACAGCAAGATGCATACAAGGTACGTCGATGGTGTGAGCCATGTTGCTGCACCAGCTGAGCACAGCACAAACCCAGCCAGCAGGCGGCCTAGCGCTGCCCGATAGCTGGGTGCGTGTATGGATGCTGATGGCTAGCCGTGCTAGCTATGACGGCGAACCTGCCACCGTGTCCGCGCGTGCGCCAGCAGCGGCTATCGCTGCGCCTGCGCCCGCCCGCGCCGTGATCTCCAGCGCTGCGGCTTAAGCTGGCTGATGGCTAATGCGCAAGCGCGTGAGCGGCTGGTGCCGCATCTGGCTCCGCTGACGCTGCGGCATCCTCCAGAATCTCGATGTAGCCAGCATCGCCGTGGACGCGCAGGCGCTGGCCGGTGCGAATGCGCTTGGTGGCCTCGATCACGCCGACGACGGCCGGAATGCCGTACTCGCGGGCCACCACCGAGCCGTGGGTCATCAGCCCGCCGACCTCGGTGATCAGCCCGGCGGCGTTGATGAACAGCGGCGTCCAGCCTGGATCGGTGAAGGGAGCCACCAGAATCTCGCCAGGGCGCACCGTCTCGACGTGCGGATCGATCACCACCCGCGCCAGGCCCTCGACAGTGCCAGCAGAAACCGGCGTGCCAGGCAGCGCGCCTGCGGGCAGGTTCGCGTGATTGTGGTTGAGGCTGGGAATCTCACCCTCGCTCGTGATGATGCGCGGCGGCGTGAGCGTCTTAAAGCGCGCATGGTCGGCACGGCGGCGCTCGACAGTGGCACGCAGATCGAGGCTGCGGTCACGCAGGGCGTCCAGCAGCTCCGTGAAGCGCAGGAACCAGACATCGTCGGGCTGGCTAAGCTGCTGCTGGCGCACGAGTGTGGCTCCGCTCTCCAGCAGCACCGGCTTGATCATGCCGAGCATGCGCACCAGGAAGAACTTGGGGTGCTCGCGCAGGGCCATGCATGTGCGGGCGACGTGTACGAGGCGCGCAACGATGCGCCCGCGCAGCCAGCCCAGCGGCCCGCGGCGCGCCCGCTCAGCCAGCCGTCGCCCGGCCGCCTCGCCCTCCACAACCATCGCAGCGTAGTGCGCACGGTGCGTCTGGGTGCTGGCGTGCTGGAGGCTGCCGAGCACGACCTGGAGCAGCATCGCTGGCTGATCGTGCCAGCGCGGACGGCTGATGTCGATCTCGGAGTTGCCGCGCATGCCGTAGCGCTGCAGGAAGGCGTGCCACTGCGCCAAAAACTCGCGGCCGCCAGCGATGTGCTCCAGCGTCTCAAGGCGCTCCAGCGGCTCCAGCGCAGGCTCGCTGAGGTGCTGCATCACGGCAGGATGGCTGCGCGCCAGGTCGGCCAGGTCGCCGACGGCGAGGTCCATCTCGGTGGTGACATTGCCCTCAAGGCCGCGCAGGGCCAGGTTGACATCGGCCTGATCGGCCCAGCTGGCGGGCAGGCGCTGCAGAAACGAGCTAGCCAGCACGCCTGAGAGCGGCAGCGGGATCCATGCCTTGAAGGCGCGCAGCAGCGCGGTGCTCAGGATGTCCTGCGCCACCTCGGTGCGGCGCTGCTGGGTGGGGGCGGCCGCCAGCCGCTGCTCGATCTCGGCGCAGCGCTGCTCGATCTCGCGGTTGATCTGCGCCTGGAGGCCGACGGTGGAGCGCCAGCCCAGCAGCGCGAGCGTGCGCCGCAGGATCGGCAGCATAAAGCTCAGCACAGAGCGCATGCGCACCGTAGCGCCGCGCTGCTGAAACTCCGGCCGGGCAGCGATGCTTTTCATGCCAGCGGCCACCAGTGGATCGGCGCGCGTGAGGATCACCGGCAGCATGCGCTTGAGCAGCGGGTGGCGCAGCAGCGGCGAAATATCGACATACAAGCGGCCGCCGGCCGTCTTCATCAACTCCGAGGCTTTCGCGCCGCGCTGCTGCCCAAACGGGATCAAGATGCGCCAGACATCCTGGGCTAGCGGCGGCAGCGGATCGGTCATCACCTGCAAATGGCTAAAGCTGAAGTAGGCGTGCAGCGCCTCGTCGTGCGGCTGCGGCTCAGGCAGCGGAAACAGCGAGGTGATCGGCCGCGACTGGGTGATGAAAAACGCGCCATCGACAAGCGCCCACTCGATATCCTGCGGCCGCTGATAGTGCTGCTCGATGCGCACAGCCAGGCGGCCTAGCTCGCGCACCTGGTCGTCGCTGAGCGCAGGCTGCTGGCGCTGTGCGGCAGGCAGATCGACCTGCTCGACGCCGCCCTCGGGCAGCGGGCGGATGGCGATCTGCTTGTCGGCGATCTGGCGGTTGACGATGGACAGCGAGCGCTTGTCGATGTGGAAGAGGTCGGCCGAGACCAGCCCGGCCACCAGCGCCTCGCCCAGGCCAAAGCTCGCGTCGATGGTGGCGATGTGGCGATTGCCCGAGACAGGGTCGGCGGTGAACATGATGCCGGAGACCTGCGACTGCACGAGCTGCTGCACCACCACCGCCAGAGCCACCGTCCGGTGATCAAAGCCCTGCTGCGCCCGATAGAGAATAGCGCGGTCGGTGAACAGCGAGACCCAGCAGCGCTGCACATGCTCGACCAGGGCGTCGGCACCACGAATATTCAGGTAGGTGTCCTGCTGCCCAGCGAACGAGGCCGAGGGTAGATCCTCGGCGGTGGCGCTGGAGCGCACGGCATAGGTGGCGTCGGGGCCGCTCTGTGCCAGGGCGGCGCGCACGGCTGCGGCAACAGCGGGCGGCATCGGCACAGCGGCGAGACGTGCGCGCACCGACTGGCCAACGCGGCGCACGGACTCGACATCGTCGGCGCGCAGCGCAGCGAGCTCAGCGTAGATCGCCGCAGTGTCGGGGGCCGACTCCAGCCACAGCCGAAAGGCGCTGGTGGTGACGCAGAAGCCCGGCGGCACCGGCAGGCCAGCGGCGGTTAGCTCGCCGAGATTCGCGCCTTTGCCGCCGACGGCGGGCAGATCGGCGGCGCGAATCTGCTCTAGAAACAAGATCAATGGCTGAGTAGGGGCGGGCATCAGCGGACCTCCTTATATCCGACGCGCCAGTGCGCCGGGCTAGCTGGCAAGGCCATGCAAAAATAGCGCAACAAGTAGACGACTCACACGTGCGGGATCATCAAGTGGAATATCGTAGTGCAGCGGGCCGATGATCGCGTGGCCCATCACCATGCCCATAAACGTTAGGCCCAAGTCCTGGGCCGAGCCAGCGGCCTGCAGACGGCCAGCGGCGATCTGAAAGGCGAAGTAGTCGGTGAGGCGGGCGAGCGTGCGCTCGGTGGAGCTGCGCATGCGCTGGAGATAGGTGCGATCGGACTCGTTGCTGAACAGCACGAGGCGCAGCATAGCGCGGTTCTCGTCGATCAGGCGCAGCAGTATCGTGGCTAGCTCGCGCAGGTCCGACGCCACATCGGCGCTGGGCGTGCGCGTAAGCTCGGACACGACCGAGTTGAAGGCGCTGGCCTCGATGAAGGCGCGGATCAGCCCGTCCTTGTCGCCGAAGTGGCGGTAGACGGTTGCCACGCCCACGCCGGCCTCGCTGGCGATCTGCTCCATGGTGGTGTTCTGCAGGCCATAGCGGCCAAACACCTGCCGGGCCGCCTCGAGCATGCGCGAGCGAATGTCGGCTGTCTCAACTTCGTGGCCATGCTGCTCGGCGAGATGGCGCAGCAGCGCCTCCTTGTTGCCAATCCGGCGGTAGATGGTGGCGCGCGGGATGTTCGCCCGCTCCACAAGCTGCTCCATCGTGAAGTCAGCCCCGACCGTGCCCACTAGCTCGGCGGCGGCAGCGATAATCTGGCGTTGGATTGTGTCTAGCTCGTGATACACCATGAGAGATAGTATACTCTCTCGTATCATCTCATGTCAAGCGGAGATTATCTGAGGTTAAGCTACGGTTATGTGCGCTAAGCCTTAGCTAGCGTTAGTGCAGGCAACTGGCCAGCTACAGCACAGCGCAGCAGCAGGCTGACGGGGATCATTGATCCTGCGCAGCATCCAGCAGGAGGGTTCCTATAATCAGCACAAAGCAGCTAGCGCGGTGAAGCACCATTCCTGCCAGCATGGGACTGGTGTGGCGCACACAGCACCAGACTGGCAGGAACGCTAATCAGCGACAAACTTCAAGCATACCGGCGGTAGTAGAGCGCATAGTGATAGCTAATCGACAGCGACGGCTCCTCGGCCAAAAAACGCTCGGCCAGCTGTGCGCCAAACTCCAGCCGCACGACCGCCTCCATGGCCGCGCGATCAGCAAACGTCCACGAGCTAGCAACGCGCACGAGTGTAAAGCCACGCTCGGCCCAGTAGGCTTCTAGCTCAGCAGGGTCGCTATCGTGCGCGAAGGGGCTAGCCCGGAGCCAGCGGGCAAACGTGCCGCTGCGCAGATCGTTCTCGATGATAAAGGCCACGCCACCGGGCCGCATCACGCGCTCAAGCTCGATCAAGCCCGGATCACAGTCCGGCGCAAAGAAGTAGGCAAAGCGCGCATGGCACACATCGATGCTCGCATCACGGAGCGGAATATAGGTTGCTGCGCCAGCCAGGATCGACACACGGCTCAGCCCTGCATCAAGGCAGCGGCGCATGGCGTGTAGGCGCAGGTCATGATCCGGCTCAACAGCAAACACATGCTGTGCCGCCTGGTGAAAGCGCGGAAGGTGAAAGCCGGTTCCAGCGCCCAAGTCTAAGACATGCCGATCTGTCCAGGGTTGAATCGCCCACATAGCCTGCTCTAAGCGCTGCTCAGGGTCGGCGGCTTCGTTCTCTAGCTCGTACACCTGTGGATCAACTTGGATATTCGTGCCTGTGTAGACGTGGGGAAGCTGATCGTATGAGGGCGTAAGCATTGGCACACTCCATTTTCTTTCAGCGCCTATCGGCAGCACCGCCAAGCTCGGCAGGCACACGCGAACAAACGCACAACACATAGGGTTGCACCAACTGTAGCGCAGCCGTCGCCGCCTGCCACCATTCCTGCGGTTGAATAGAACCCGTGCGGGCGATGGAGATTGGTCTGTCGCGCAGCAGCAGCTAGCCTAAAATCTGGCGCAGGGCATCGGCGAGCTTAGGGTAGGCGAAGGCGAAGCCGTGGTCGAGCCAGCGCTGCGGCACACAGTGCTGGCTCTGCAAGATCACCAGCGGGTCGGTGCCAAGCAGCCAGCCGCCAAGCTGCACCAGCGGCGTCGGCCAGCTCGGCAGGCTGGGGCGGTGCAGCACCTGGCGCAGCGCGTGCATAAATACCACATTGGGCACTGGCGCAGGCGCGGTGGCGTTGTAGACGCCGCGCACCTGGGCGTCAGCAAGCGCCTGCAGCAGCATGGCGTTAAAGTCAGCCAGATGAATCCAGCTCATCCACTGGCGACCGCCGCCGATGGTCGCGCCGAGGCCCATGCGCGTCAGCCGCACCAGCGGCGGCAGCGCGCCGCCGTCTGCCGCCAGCACAAGGCCAATCCGCAGCACCACGCGCCGCGTGCGCGCCGTGAGCGGAACGAGGGCAAAGGCTTGCTCCCAGCGCTGACACAGCTGCGCCAGAAAGCCGTGCCCAGCGGGATCAGCCTCGGTGCAGGGCGTGCGCATATCGCCGTAGATCGCCGGCGAGGCCGCCTGAATCCAGACCATTGGCGGCTGCGTGCAGGCGGCCACAGCCCGGCCTAGGGCCTGGACCGGAGCGATCCGCGACGCGAGCAGCGCGCGGCGGTTGGCGGGCGTAAAGCGACAGTTGATGCTCTTGCCGCTGAAGTTGATCAGCGCATATGCACCCTCAAGCGCATGTGCCCACACCCCGTGGTCGCGGCCATTCCAGAGCACAGTGGTCGCGCCAGACACCTGTGTCTCCGCCGAGCGCGAGAGCACCACGACATCGAATCCGTGGGCCACAAGCTCGCGCACACAGGCGCGCCCTAAAAATCCGCTGCCGCCCGCCACCACCACCCGCCGCCGCCGCCCAACTAAGTGGTCCTGCAAAATTGCCATGGTATTAGACCTCGCTTCGTCAGCCGATGCCAGATCTCCCGCTCCTGTCTTGCGTGCGCAGCCCGTCGCCTCAGCGCACAGGCTCGCCCGCGATGCCGAGCACCGCTGCGCCGCCGCTCGTCGCCATGTGCGTAAGCGCGTCGCGCCCGACCAGCCCGGCGTGGCGTGTGAGCGCATACTCCAGCTCATCGCGCACATCGAGCGAGGGAGCCGAGGCGAGGCTATCGGTGCCCAGCGCCACCGGAATCTCTAGCTCCAGGTAGCGCTCCAGCGGCATGCGCCCGGTTAGCAGCCGATCGTTCGAGCGCGGGCAGTGCACCACCGGACAGCCGCGCGCCTGCAGCAGCGCCAGATCGGCGTCATCGACCTGCACGCAGTGGATAAGCACCGGCCGCGCCGCAAGCACGTCAAGCCGCTCAAGGTACTGCACCGGCGAGCAGCCTGGCGGCGTCCAGCGCACATGCGGCGTAATACGCTGATTGAGCGCATACAGCGGGCCGCTGCCGTGGAGCAAAAACTCAACCTCCGCCGGCGACTCGGCCAGATGGATGGCCAGCGGCACCTGCTCGGCCCGACACCAGGCTGCGGCCGCTTGAAACAGCTCAGGCGCGCAGCTGTAGGGCGCATGAATCGTCAGGCCCACCTGCATGCGCCCGGCGCGACGACGATAGCCGTCGATCAGGTGCTGCGTCGCGTGCAGGCGCTCGAGCGCAACCTGTGGATCAAATCCTAGCACTTCTAGGTAGACAACGCCAGCGAGGCCGCTCTGCAGCAGCGGCTCGACGCTGAAGCCGGTCGCGGCAATATCACCGACGGCGACCGTGCCAGCCTCGATCAAGGCGGCGATGCCAGCCTCGATGCCAGCGCGAAAATCACGCTCCTCAAGCTGCATACGGCGGCGGATCAGCGCCGAGACCCACTCGGGAAACGCCAGCCCCTCCGGGCACATATCGGCCAACACGCCCAACTCCAGATGTGTGTGCGCATTGACCCAAGAATGCTGCGGCATACAAAAACCTTCCTTTTTGATGATTGACAAGCGCAAAAACGTTTTGCCCGCCCTTGCGGGCTATGATACAATGGGCAGCAACATACACTGTAAACCAATTTCCAGCTCCACACATCATTCCCCCGTGCTGGAGCGCGTAGTGCCTGACGCCGGGCGGCGCAGGCAAGGAGTCCGCATGGCAGACACAGAAGGCATTATGCAGCTAGGGATTGAAGCTGCCCGTGCTGGTGACAAGGAAGAGGCGCGCAACCTCTTTCGACTGCTGACCCGAGAAACCCCCGACGACGCTCAGGCATGGCTTTGGCTTGCGGGTGTAGCGGAAGATCGCGAGGAAAAACGCGCCGCCCTAGAACAGGTGTTGCGCCTTGAGCCATCCAACGATCTCGCTCGCCAAGGTCTCGACGCGCTCGGCGGCCCAGCTAGCAAAGCTCCAGCACCGATCGACACCACGCCCGATTTCGGCTTCGACGACACGTTCGCCCTCGACACCGCCAACGATGTTCCGCCCCCCCCCCCCCCCCCCCCCCCCC
>JABXJS010000200.1 GCA_013538855.1 Herpetosiphonaceae bacterium | reverse complement strand
TGGCCGCATTCACATGCGGCGCGAAGGCGCTGATCCCCTCCGCATACACGCCGCCAAGCACCCCTGACGGCGGCACCACCACCGCAATAGCAGGGCCGCCCTGGGCCTTGGCCTGCTCTTTGAAGCCCGTGGCCAGGAAATCCCAGGTCAGCAAGATCGGCGTCTTGCCGCTTAGCAGGTCGGCTTGCAGGCCAATATGCGGCAGCAAATTGCCAACCTGGTGGAGCTGCGCAAAGAACTCCAGCCCGGCCGCTGGCTGATCCAGGCGTTGGGTCGCTCCCAGCGCCGCCGCATACACACTCAGAATCCCCACGGTGCCCGTGCGCGGATCGCGATTTAAGGCCACCTGCTGGTGATAGCGCGGATTGAGCAGGTCGGCCCAGTCACGCGGCACCTCCGCCACCACATCGGTGTTGACGGCAAAGGCCAACACCCCATAGTAGGCTCCATACCAGTAGCCAGCTGGATCCTTCAAGGCGTCGGGGATGCTGTCCCACGTGGCGACTTTGTAGGGCTGAAGCAGCTGCTCTTGCTGCAGCTCGCGGATGAACGCAAATCCGACATCGAGGAAATCCAAGCCGGGGCCTTGGCCGAGCTTATCCTGGCGCACCGCCGCCACCGCCTGTCCCGCCGCTGCGGTTGGATCAAGCTCGTTCATCTGCATGCCAAACGTCGTCTTGTACGTGTCGATCACCGCGCCAAAATTGAGCCAATCATGGTCGAGCGTCATTGACGTCAGGCTGCCCTCCTCACGCGCAGCCGCGATCAGGGCGTCAAGCGCCTGCGCTGACCCCGATGGTGCAGGCAGCGCTGTCGCGGTGGGCGCGGCGGTCGGTGCGGCAGGAGCACCACATGCGCCAAGCAGGGTGGCAAGGGCGGCTGCGGAGCCACCCTTAAGGATCTGACGTCGCGAGAGCGTAGCCGACAGGAGATCAGCGTAATTCTTGGAAGGCATAGACGTTCACCTTTCGTGCTATAGGTTGATCAGCAGTGCCAGCTATTCACCTCTCATATGCGAGCATTAATGCTTAACCGCCGCTTGTTGCCGCCATGCGCTGCGCGAGCGGCCTTGCGCCCATAAAACACCTTCCTGCAGCGATGATTTGGTGGTAAACGGCAGCGAGTTCGTTGCGTTCACAAGCGTCTGGGCGACCTCGGGGCGAATACCGACCACAACCATCTCCGCACCAAGCAAGCTACAGCCAGCGCTAATCGAGAGCACAAACTGCACAGCCGCTGGATCAAACACCGGCACGCCTGTCACATCCAACAAGACGATCGCGACCTTCGTGCGCTCAACCGCCTTGAGCACGACTTCAAGCAGCTGCGTTGCCCGCTGCACATCAAGCACACCAATAATCGGCACCACAATCATGTGATCAGTGACAGGGAGAATGGGCATCGCCATGGCCTGAATCTGCTCCAGCAGCATTGTGCGTGACTCAAGCAGGCTTGTTTGTTGATTAACCATCTGCGATAGCTCGGCGGTGCGATCCGCCACCTGCTGCTCCAACTGTTGATTGGTGGCTTCAATCGCCGTCTGCGATGCGAGCACCCGCTCGGCGAGATCGCGGATGGTGCCCGCGAGGTAGCCGACCTCACCTTGGCTAGCAACAGGAATGTTCTGGGCAATCTCGCGCAAGTTGTGTCCGCGCAGCGTCCGCGCTAGTCGCACCAAGGGCCTGGTCACGCTTCGACCTAGTTGATAGGCTCCACCAAGCAGCAGCACCAAGATCAGCGCCCCACCAGCCAGCAAAAAGAGCGTGTGATTCGTGATTGGTTGTAAGGCCACTGCCTCGGGCTGCACCACCACGACATGCCAACCGAGCGGGTCAAGTGCCGCAGCAAGTTCAGATGAGGCGAGAGGAGCAACAGCAACAAGCACTGGTACGCCAGGAGTAAGCATTGCGGTGGCTTGGGGTGCAGCAGCCACATCCACCGCCACGTGGGTCCCGATAGGATACTCAGCTGAGCCGCTGAGCACATAATCTTGGCCGTTGACAAATAGCGTTTGTGGCTGCCCAGGCTGGTTGTACAGCGCCAAACGCTGCTTGACCTCTGTGAAGCGATAGACACCAGACACCACGCCCATTGGCAGCTGTGTGACGGGATTGAGCACCGAAATCGCAAAGAACAGGCCGGTTATGGTATTGGGCTGCTCCGGAGATGAAAGCTCACGAATATAGAAGGTTGATCCATCTGGCTGCTGAACAGCACTCCACCACGCTTGGGTTGATTGATCAATGGATTGGGGCGGCGTCGTAGTGGCTACAACAAATCCCTGGTTATCGGTAAGCATCAGCTGTTCAAAGGTGGGGAAGCGCTGCTGAAATGAGTACAGCTCGGCGACAAGCGGCCCACGCACCCGTGCTTCAATCAGCGGGTCGGTCACACCATGCTGCCAGGCAGCAACAAGGGCTTGCTTGTACGCTTGCCGCTCACTTGTCGCGATCGGGTAGCTGGTGTTTGCCAACTGCACCGTTCTAAAAAGCAAGTCGCTGCTCACTAGGCTGGAGAGATTGGCAAACTGCTGCTCAAACAAGAGCGTGATCTCTGCCGCACGCGTGCTGGCTTGGATCGTCATGGCTTTGCTGATCTGGCGCATCAAATCTTGCCGCATCAGCACAATGCTCAGGCTTAGCATAAGCGCCAGTGGAAAAATCGACAGGCCAAATAAAAGGAGAATAAGGCGCGTGCGCAGCGACTCGGCCCAACGCGGCCGCCTGAGGAGCTGATGTTTCATTTCAGGTATCCCTTCGATGCACAACTAGAGCGTTGAAATGCCACAGTGACTCTTCAAGAGTATGGTGCCTGAGTCAAACAGGATAATTGAGGAGTAGCTCATATCAACTAGTGGAGCGTGCGCAGGCAGAGTCATGCTCTGCCAATGTATAGGCAACACCCCACACTTCTGTGCAGATTGATGGCTGTTCAGCATACATTGGTAGTATGGCGAGCAGAACTACTGCAATGTGTTTTTGAATTACGCCAGGAGTTACGTGTGTTGGTATGCGAGAAATTATAGCGAATGAGCAGCCAATGACCTATCATTTCTGGAGCAATAATTGTGACAAAAAAGCATACAAATTATCGTATACAAGGCTCATTACAGGTGCGGATCGATTAAAAATAGTCCAGACGATGGTTTTCCATCGTCTGGACTATGATTCAAGCGCGATTGGAAGCTAGAACGGCAGGTCGTCCTCGTCCATCACAGGCTTGCGGGCGGCTGGGCGGGCAGCGGCGGCCTTGCGACCATTGCCATTGCCATTGCCGTTGCCGTTGCTGCGGGCGGGCTGACGCGGCGCAGGCGCAGGGGCGGCTTGGCGCGCGGATACAGGCTCTGGCTCGACCTCTGAATCCCAGTCATCGTCGCCGTAGCCGGCGCCACCGTCGCGGCGGCTATCGAGGATGATCATATCGTTGGCCACAATCTCGGTCTTGTAGCGCGTCTGACCTGTCTGCTGATCGTCCCACGAGCGAGTCTGCGCTCGGCCCTCCACATAGACACGCGAGCCTTTCGTGAGATACTGGTTGCAGATCTCGGCCAGCTTGTTCCAGGCCACAACGGCGAACCACTCGGTGTCCTCGCGCTGCTCACCATCGGCGGTCTTCCACGAGCGGTTAGAGGCAACGCGGAAGGTTGTGACTGCGCTGCCCTGCGGCGTATAGCGCATCTCGGGGTCGGCACCAAGGCGACCAGTGAGCTGTACTTTGTTCAAATCCTTAGCCATGACCAGTGTTCCTCCTGTTAAACGTAGGTACTCGGGTTCAATGTCGATTAGGCCGCTACAGAGCGGTTGCCTGCGCCGTTTGACCGCCGCTGCTCGAAGCGCTCGACTTGCGCCGCTCGGCGCACAGCTTCGATGTCGCGCTGGTGAATAAGCAGATAGTCGCGGATCTCCAAGCAGATGCCTAGAAAGTCTTCGGCTGGAAACCGCATGCTGATCTGCGTTGTCGGTTTGCCATCAGGGGAGATACCGTTGGTCGCGGTGAGCTTACCTGGGCCAGACGATATCGACAGACGGAACGGAAAGCGGGCAAAGCGCCCGTCGCCAGGGTCGTACTCAACCTTGAAGAGCCGACTCTCGATGCCATCGTCGCGAACACTACCGCCAAAGACTTCTACAGCCCAGCCTGGCTGCTGCGCACTGCCGCTCACAACGTGATGCACCAGCAGCTTGCAGCGGGTTACGGGGATGTAGGCCGTCACTCGATCAATGTGCGCACGCTTCTGACGATCATACACGACCACTTCCCACTCCAGCCGTTCAATGCTCAGCGCATCGTAGACGTTGCAGAAATTTTTTGTGGTGGTGTACTCGACAATCGCGTACTTCAACAAGCCTTCATTACTCATTACCCCATGTACTCCACCGATAGTAAAACATTTGTTCTAATGATTATAATAAGACAGCTCACGCTTGTCAAGCAGCAGAAAGGTGACACCATGGCACAGGTTTTTGTGGCGCTGGGAACAAATCAGGGCGATCGGCTGGCGCAGCTGCGCGCGGCGCTCAGCGCTCTCGAAGGCTGCATCACGCTCGCACAGGTCTCTTCAGTCTATGAGTCGCAGGCGGCCTATGTCGAGGATCAGCCGCCGTTCTTCAATGCGGTGGCCGTCGGCACCACAACGCTCCCACCGCTAGAGCTGCTGGCACAGCTTAAGCGGATTGAGCAGCAGCTTGGACGCACGCCCGGCCGCCGCTTCGGCCCGCGCCCGCTTGATCTCGATATCCTGCTCTACGATCAGCTGCTGCTAGACACGCCAACGCTCAGCATTCCGCACCCACGCATGCTCGAGCGCGCCTTTGTCCTGCGCCCGCTCGCCGAAATCGCGCCGGAGCTGCGCATCCCAGGCACCGATGCACCAGTGCATGCGCTTGTCGACCACGCCCACATCGGCGCGGTGCTCGCCATCGTCGCGCCACCGCTGTGGCCGCCACAGTAGCGCCGCATCGCCGGTGTGCGATGCGGCGCTCAAGCAATCGCGGGCTGGCCTAGCCACTAGCAGGCCGCTACGGCTCAGCGCTGGCCTGCAAAAAGGCGATCAGCGCATTGATCTCAGCCTCGCTCAGGTGCAGGTTGGGCATCTGTGTGGTTGGACGCAGCGACGCCGGATCACGCAGCCACTGGCGCACAGACATTGTGTCGGGCACATAGTGGCTGAGGTTCGGGCCTATATCGGCGAGCGGCGCGCCAACTGCCGCATGGCTATGGCAGCCTGTGCACCCCTTGGCAACAAAGAGGTTTCTGCCTGTCGCCACCAGCGTTGCTGGCGGCTCCACGGCCGCTGGAGCCGCCGCGCCGCTCCACGGCCGCAGCAGCACCACCAGCGCCGCACAGACCAGCCACATGCTTAGCAGGCCAAGTCGATGCGTCATGCCGCACCTCCCTGCGCCTGCCGCTGTCGCCGCCACCACAGCCATGTTTCTGCGAGCGCACCTAGCAGCAGACTCACGCTTAGGCCAACGCGCAGCGGCTGCCCTAGACCAAGCGGCGCAGCCAGTGGCGCTAGGGCTACTGCCGGAACGGCCACGACCTCCAGCAGCATCTCCGCCTCTGGGTTCATAGCAGGAAATGGTGCCGGAACCACGTGCCAGTGCCATGTGCCAGCCTCTGGCAGCGCTAGCTGCACCACGAAGTGCCCCTCTGCGCCTGACTGCTGCGCCATAAACTGCCGCCGAATGCTATGAGCGCTATTCGTTGCCAGCACATATGGCTGCACGTCGCTGGTTGGCGTATGCCCATGCTGCAGCACAGTAAATCCAACTGTAAACTGCTCTCCAGCCACCACGCGCTGTGGCAGCGCATCCAGCCGTACAATCGCCCAGCCGCCAGCCTGTACACTTGGCACGGCCAGCAGCAGCATCCCAACCAGTATCCCAGCGAGCATCCATCGCCGCATAATCGACCTCCTTTGGTCAACGTTGTTTACTCCAGCACCTTATTCCACGTGATCACCAACCACCGCAGCTACTTGGGCGCAGCCAGCGAGCGCGCGCTGCGCAGCGCCGCCGCCTGATCGGCAGCTGTCTCCCAGCGATACGTCAGCCCATCGGCAATCCAGATCAACACATTGCCTGCGACGAGCTGCGGCTGATCAATCAGCATGCCGCTGCCAGGATCAAAAAACGCTAGCTCATGCGGGCCAGTCAGCCACAGCGCCGGCGCACCATCAACGGTCACAGCATGCAGCTGCTCGCTCGCAATCTGCTTGCGCGCCCAGATGTCACTGTCTAGAATCGTCAGCGTAGCGCGGATGCGCTGTGGATTGTGTGGCTCCTGCCAAACAAAGAGCAGCCCATGGCCACCGGCGTGCAGGTCGTAGATGGCGCTTGGCGGCCCCAGGTCGGGCGGCTCGGTCGGCCAGCGGATGGGAAATGCTGCCTGCGCCTGCGCCTGCGCCAGCGTCAGCCGTGTGCCCAGCTGCGCGGTCAGCCGCAGCGTCGGCAGCTCGGCCTCAAAGCGCGCCGCCAGCGTCGGGACAACCTCGATCTGCACGCTGCCCAGGCGCAGCCACGAGCGCAGCGCTGCGCGAACATCCGGCACAGCCAGCAGCGCCAGCAGTAGCAGCACCAGCAGCAGAACGACACGCAGGCGGCGAGCACGGCGCTGCGGCCGCGCTAGGCGCAGGCGCACCGCTGATGCAATATCAGGTGTGGGCGGGTAGTCCAGCTGCTGCGCGCTGTGCAGCAGCCAGTCGTGCCACGCTGATGATGGCTTTGGCGGTAGCTCACTCATAACGATTTTGGTCGATCTGCTGAAAATCACGCTCTAGCAGCTCGCGCAGCCGTCGTCCAGCTCGGTGCAGGCGTGATTTAACGGTTCCCGGCGCAATATTCAGCGCAGCGGCCATCTCACCCTCAGATAGCTCAAGAAAGTAGCGCAAGTACAGCACCTCCTGATCGATCCGCCGGAGCTGCGCGATGGCCACGTGCAGCTCCGGCACCGCCCGTGGCGCAGCAGCGGTCTGATCGGCGGCTGGCTGAAGGCTTAGCCAGCGCTGCAGCGCCGCCACATAGCGCCGGATCGAGCGCTGGCGGTTGCGCGTCACATTGGCGGCGATGCGCAGCAGCCATGGCCGCAGCGGCAGCGCCGGATCAAAGCGCCGCAGATGGCGAAAGGCGCGGATAAACGTCTCCTGCGCCACGTCCTCGGCCTCGTCGGCATCGCGCAGCAGCAGGAACGCCAGCCTGAACACCGCCTGCTGATGGGCGCGCACAAGCGGCTCCCACGCGGACGCATCGCCGCCCAAGGCTCGTTGTATCAATTCAGACTCAGTCACGTGGTGTCTCCGCGGTACACTCATACTCAATACACCGCCCACGTCGCCACGGTTCCCGCACGCCGACTTGTTTGTAGTGTTGATGTCCAGCCCTGCACTCCCGTCTGGTCCGATGTAGCGCAATCCCGCGCTGTGCTATCCCGCCCCACGGGCGGATGCGGCACCG
>JABXJS010000199.1 GCA_013538855.1 Herpetosiphonaceae bacterium | reverse complement strand
TCCGGCTGGGAGCGCGTGGTCGTGCGCTGCGGTGCTAGGCGGGCCGTGGGCGCTGTGCTGGCGCGATCCGCTGTGCACGTGCGCTGGTGTGCAGTTTGGGGATGGCTAGTCGTGTGCGTTTTTCCTGCGGGCGTTGACCGATGATGCGCTGCGGTGCTAGGCGGGCCGTGGGCGCTGTGCTGGCGCGATCCGCTGTGCACGTGGGCTAGTGTGCAGTTTGGGGATGGCTAGCCGTGCGCACTTTTTCGGCTGGGGGCGCGTGGTCGTGCGCTGCGGTGCTAGGCAGGCCGTGGGCGCTGTGCTGGCGCGATCCGCTGTGCACGTGGGCTAGTGTACAGTTTGGGGATGGCTAGTCGTGTGCGTTTTTCCGGCAGGCGTTGACCGATGATGCGCTGCGGTGCTAGGCGGGCCGTGGGCGCTGTGCTGGCGCGCTCCGCTGCGGTGCATGTCGGCGCTGTGCTGGCGGATTGGCTAGCCTTGGCTGCGCTGGGCGAGCACCTGCTGAAGCGCTTTAATTTGGCGGTAGGTGTTGAGCGGCGAGAGTGCAGGGGCGATCCAGCGCGCTAGCTCGGCGCTGGTGGCGGTGTAGCGGGCCTGGATCTGGCGGCGCTGGTGGCGCAAGGCGCGCAGCTGCTGGAGGCTGGCGAGCCGTCCGGTGATGGTGGTGAGCTGGCTGCTGAGCAGCGCCTGGGCGCAGGCCAGCAGGTCATACGCGATGATCTGCGGCCACAGCTGCGCGAGGATTGGCGCGGGCACGCAGCGCAGCAGCACACGCCAGCGATTGCGCGCCAGCAGCCAGCGCTTGAGCGGAGAGCCTTCGCCGCCGGTGGCGGAGTAGATATGGCGGGCCTGCGCTTGCGGGGCGAGCTGCGTCTGCCAGCCGCGGCCGCGCAGTCGCCAGGCTAGATCGACATCCTCTAAATAGGCGAAGTAGCCCTCATCGAAGATGCCGACGTCCGCGAGGGCGCTGCGGCGGTAGGCGACCGCACCGCCGCTTGCGCCCCAGACCGGCTCAGGCTGGCGCGGCAGCCCATCAATCGGCTGGAGCATGTGGGCATCAAGGGCGACGCCATTGGCATGGAACACAATCCCGGCCGAGGCGATAATCTGCGGCTGATGCGCGAACACGAGCACGCCAGCCGCAGCGCCCAGATTAGGATCGTGCTGGAGCGGCGCAGTCAGCTGCTCCAAGTACGTTGGCTCGGCGACAGCATCATTGTTGAATAGAACAATGTAGTCGCCGCGTGCAGCGGAGAGTCCGGCGTTGACGCCGCCGCTAAAGCCCCGATTGCGGGCGAGCGGCAGGAGGCGCGCCTGCGGATAGCGCTGGCGCACGAGCGTGGCGGAGCCATCGTGGGAGCCATTATCGACAACCACAACCTCGTAGTCGCTGATCGACTGCGCATAGAGCGAGTCGAGGCATGGCTGGAGCAAGTCGCGGCCATTCCAAGAGAGCACGATAACCGAGATCGCGGGAGTGTGCATTAGGGGTTGCTAAAGGCTTGCCACCAGCCCTGCCAGTTTGGCTCTACGGGGGTTGGCGTTGGTGTGAAAGGTGGTGGCGTTGGTGGTGGCGTCGGTGGCTCCGGCTCCACGGTCATGATATGCAGGACGGTATCCTCGGGGCGCACCAAGTCCAGCTGCTCACGGGCGATACGCTCGATCGCGCCATCGGAGCGGGCGAAGTCGAGGCGACCTTGGAGCTGAGCCTGCTCATCGGCGAGGCGGGCGACGGCGGTCTGCTGCTCGGCGATCTGGGCGTTGATCTGATCGCTCTGCAGGACCTTGCCACCGAAGCGCACGAGCTGGTAGATGGCAAATAGCGCCAGCGCCCAGGCCATCAGGCGGGTGGACCAGCGCTGAACGTTGACGGTGCTAGGAAGGTTGAGAGAAGGTCGAGGAAAACGCCACTTGCGCGCCATGGGCACCTCCGCGCCGATAGGGGCAGGCCAGCCTGAGCTATGCTCAAGCCGGCCTCGTGATCGGGATCGTTATGCGCCGCTTGGCTCTTCGCTGAGGCGGTTGGAGCTAGCGGAGGGAGCATCGAGCAGCAGCGGCTCGTCGACGTTGCTGGTCATGGTGCTCTGGCCGCGGAAGAGGCCGCCTGGCTCGATGTGCAGTGAGGCGGCGGTGATGTCGCCCCAAACCTTGCCTGAGGGCGAGATCTCTAGCTGCTCAAGCGCGGTGATCTCGCCCTTGACTGCGCCAGAAACGTGAATATTCTGCGCTTTAACTGTGGCGATGACTCGGCCGGTTGCGCCGATAATCAGGTTACCCAACACCTCGACCTCGCCCTCGACAGAGCCGTCGATGCGAATGTTGCCATCGGTCTTGACCGTGCCAACAAAGCTTGTGTTGGAGCCGATCACCGTCTCTGGTTTGCTATTGTTGGTTGGTGATGCTGGCTGTACAACTTTTTTTCCACTGCCGAATATTCCGCTCATGAAGCTGCCTCCTGGGTTATGTGTGATTGCTCAGCACTGGTGTTGCGGCGTTGAGTGCGAGGGCAATTGCCATCTCCTCCTCTTCGGACAACACGCGCGTTTGAGCGCCAGCCTGGATGGGCTTGGCATACATGCGCCCACCTGATCGGCTGTAGATGCTACTGACAACAACGCCGTTCTGCTCGCCATCGAGCAGTGCGAGGGCAAAGCTCTGGTCGCCGCCGACATCCTCAAAGGGGTTGAAGCGGATCAGCCCGACGTGTTGAATACTTGCTCGCTGGATCTGGCGGGAGAGCTGCTCTAGCTGTGTTAGCCGATCCTCGTGATCGGTAACTTGCTGCGCCCGCCCCAGCCAGATATCTTCAAGCTTATCGCCATCGACACCCTGGATAAGCTGGGTGTAGCGGGCGTTTGTCTCTTTTAAACGACGGCTTAAATGAAATGTAACTCCGCCAATAATGCCTAACAGCACACTGGTGAGGAGCCATAAATAGAAGCCGTAATCTGTCCAAAATGCTGTCAATCGTTACCTCTCGAACAACCGGCTGCATTATAAACGAGGCCCCAACGTTATGCAAATTGAAGGTGCAGGGACACCCCGCAGGCCCCGGTGCTGCGCACGGCTGCATTTGGTGTGTGGCCAACAGTGTGTTTGCAGCGAGGACACCGCGCAGGCCCCGGTGCTGCGCACGGCTGGATGTGCGCATGGCGCGAGGACACTGCGCAGGCCCCGGTGCTGGGCACGGCTGGAGTATTGCACGGGCGACGGTGTGTGGAGCGAGGACACTGCGCAGGCCCCGGTGCTGGGCACGGCTGGATGTGCGCATGGCGCGGGGACACTGCGCAGGCCCCGGTGCTGCGCACGGCTGGAGCGCGGGTGCGGTGTGCTTGTAGCATTGGAGCACGGGGCGCGTCCGTAGGCTGCGGTGCTAGGCACGGCTGGACTAGAGCGCGGCGAGTGGCTTGGCTGTGCAAATACAGCAGCGCCGAAGCGTTAGACAGGCAGAGCGCGCTGATCAGCGCTGGAAAAACGTTTGCTGCAGAAAGCGGATGCCTGCGAGCACTTGCTGGGTGCGCGCGGCGCTGAGCGTGCCGATCTGCGCGCCGAGCTGCGACTTGTGCACGGCCGATATTTTTGAGACCACAACGATGCTCTGCTTTGGCAGGTTGGCCTCGCCTGGCTCAAGCAGCACGTTGCCTGGCATATGCGCTTCGCGGGCATTCGATGTGAGCGCGCACACAATCACGCTCTCAACTCGGCTGTGATTAAAGATGTTCTCTTGCACAACGACGTATGGATGCGGGTAGTAGCCTAGCTCCGGGCTGGCGAGCGGCTGCGGCCGCACCCAAAATATCTCGCCCTGATTAATTATTGGCGCGCTGCTGAGATGCTCACTGTGCGCCTGCTGCTGAGCGCTGCGCTGGCCTTGCGCCTCCGTGGTGTTCAGCCGTGGCCCGTGCTCAAGGAAGTGCGCTAGCGCACGCTCAATGAGGTGCTCTGGGGGCATATGGAGCTGGTGGGCTAGTCGGTGCACGTGATCAAACAGTGCCTGTGGAATGCCAATCGTTGGATCTGTTTGCATGAGTGTTGCTGAAGCCTTTCGCTTACTGTGTTCGTGAAGCTCCTGGTAATTAGATACGATCTTGCGTTGTTGTGCTACGGGCGCTAGTCGCAGCCCGCCTCCTGCTGATAGCTGACTCTGCTATCGTAGCTCGCATAGCCGCTGCTGTGCGCTTGGCACGCTCTGTGCGGCAACTGTAGCGTGTGTGTTCGTATGCGCTTTATTGCCGATGTGTAGTTGAACATTGCGTGCTACGCTTGCACATACCGAGGCTTTGGCGCTGCGCGTGCTTTTGCAGCGCGTAGGCCGAGTCGCTACGTTTATTCATTGCAGGTTAGGAGGACTGATGTTCCATCGATTAAGATCACTGCTCGTTTTGGCTGTGGTGCTGGCGCTGCTGCCGCTGACGACGCTCGCGCACTCGCACACGCTTCAGGATCCATCCAATGAGCAGTACTTTCCGGAGACCGGGCACACGGTGAGCGGGCGCTTGTTGGAGTACTGGCGCGCCAACGGCGGCCTGCCGGTCTTTGGCTTCCCGCTCACCGACGCGCACAATGAGGTCAACAGCAGCAACGACTACGGCCTGACGCAGTACTTCGAGCGCCAGCGCTTTGAGCTGCATCCTGAGAACCAGGCTCCCTACGATGTGCTGCTCGGCCGTCTCGGTGCCGAGGTGCTCCAGCAGCAGGGCGTTGATGTGAGCGCTATTCCGCGCGTGGAGCCACTTGATGGCTGCTTTTACTTTGCGGAGACTGGCCATAACGTGTGTGATCAGGCGGCAGGCAAGGGCTTCTTGAGCTACTGGCGCAGCCATGGGCTGAACTTTGGCGATGAAAATGTGTCGTACCGCGAGTCGCTGGCTCTGTTTGGCTATCCGCTGACCGAGGCGCAGGTGCTGACCAATCCCGATGGCGACACGGTGATCGGCCAGTACTTCGAGCGCGCGCGCTTTGAGTGGCACGCCGATAACCCCGATCCCTATAAAGTGCTGCTCGGTCGCCTCGGCGCTGAGGTGCTGGAGCAGCAGCCGCTGCCACCGCTGGTCGATCAGGTGCGCATTGCGCTGATTGCCACCGACAGCGGCGGCACAGTCGGCTGCGGCGACTCGGTGGTGACGGTGCAGCGCCAGGTGACACCAACGACAGCCCCGCTACACGCGGCGATGATCGATCTGCTGTCAATTAAGGAGCAGCGCTACGGCCAGTCTGGGCTGTACAATGCGCTGTATCAGTCGGACTTGCATGTTGACTCGATTGCGCTGAATGCTGCCGGCACGGCGACGATTCGGCTGTCAGGCAATCTGGTGCTCGGCGGCGTGTGCGATGGGCCGCGTGTTGAGGCGCAGCTCCGCCAGACGGCGCTGCAGTTTGGCACGGTGAGCAATGTTGATATCTACGTCAACGGCCGTCCGCTCGCCGAGGTGCTTAGTCAGCGCTAGTTCTGTTCCGCCCGCTGGTGGCGCGAGCTGAATCGGCGGAGCGGATAACAAAACAAGCAGCGCTGGTCATCACCGGCTGGCGGACAGACGGGCGCGCGGCTGCGCTGGCATTGGCTGGCGCGGAGTGGGCAGCAGCCCGAGTAGTGCGCAGACGCGGGGCATGATCAACCATCGCCCCGGCTGGTGGCGCAGGCAAAAACAAGCGGCGCTGGTTATCAACGGCTGGCTGGCAGGCGCGCGGCAACGGCTAGTCCGCCCGTGACCATAGCCAAGCCAGGCGGTGAGCACGCTGTAGCAGCATCTATAGTCGCTGCTACAGCGTGCTTTTTAACCGGATGGCGCTAGCGTTTGAACTTTAGATCGAGCGCTTTCTGGCCGACACAGCGGCCCTGTGTAACGCCGTTCTCGATAGCGGCGCGGTAGTGGATGCCGCCGTAGAGCCGCGAGATTGCCGCCTCCTCAGCGGCTGCGTGGAACGAGGTGAAGGTGCGCGTCGGCATGCCGTGTTGCTGGTGGGTGTGGTCGGAGAAGGCGACATCGCCGAACAGGGCGGTCAGCACAACCTCCATCGCGCCAGATTGCACCGAGTGGCCCGAGGTGTACTCGGGGAACGGTGGCGTAGCGACGACGGTGCGCCAGTTGGGGTCGATCAGGGCGTGAATGTAGGTGATGGGGCGCACAAGATCGTACTGGTATTTGGTGTACCAGTTGCTGATAAAGGCGTCGGCAAGCGCGATGCCGAGCTGCGCGTAGGCCTGCGCCGCGAAGGCGAGCGAGGGGCTGCGCTCCGCGATCTGCTGGTTGAGCAGCGAGATCGAGTGACCAGGCGGCGTGGAGCTGGAGCCAGGATTATCGGCCCAGAACGCGGCGATGGCGCGCTGCTCGGGCGTGATATCGCGGACGCTGGTGTAGACCTCGTGGGCCTGCGCGTAGAACTCGGAGCTAGCGTCTTCGGAGTAGGCTGGTGGCGCAGGCGGCTGGCACTCCGCGCCGTTTTTGAGTGCGAAGGTGCGGTTGTTGCCCCAGTAGGGCTGTAGTGGGATGGGATAGTCGGCGGAGGTTGGCTCCCACAGGCCCGGCTTGATGCTGACGGTGTAGTCTGGCGGGAAGTTATGCGCCTCGGCGGCGAATGCGCCATCGGCCAGCGACCAGCTGTAGATGGCCCAGGCGATCTGGGTGCCGAAGGCGTTGGAGCGGGCGTAGGTCAGCGGGTCGGTCTGGCTCTGCAGGTCGGCGGCTTGCTGCTGGGCGAGCTGCTCGATGCGCGTGTGGTTGGCGTCGGTTGTGTGATTGAAGAGTTGGCGGATCAGCGTCTCCATGGCGGCATTAGCGGCGGTGGGCCAGTGATAGTTGCGCTGTGGATCGGCTTGGGGCAGGGCGGCGAGGTCGTTGAGCTGGCCGACGAGGCTGCGGTTGGCGGGCATGCCCGGCACCACCGACTCATAGAGCGCGACGCCGAGATAGCCAAAGGCGCGCGCGACCACCGGCGGTGTCCAGCCGGGCGTTGTCTCAACGAGGGTGAGCATAAGCTGGTACCAGCGCAGCGGCACCGTGCTATCGTACTGTTCGGCGGGCGTGGCGGCGCTCTTGGGCTGGCCGCAAGCGACCAGCAGCGGCAGCAGCAGCAGGCCGATAGCGAGCGCGCGCTGGCGGTGCCTAAATCGATGCAGCATCATTCGCCTCCTGTGTTTAAGGAACTGCTGGTGGGTGGAGTATGGCTGGCTTGATTATACCAAGCTCGCGGCTAAAATTCAGCAGCAGCAGCGGCGCTAGTGGCGTGGCGCTGGCGTGATGA
Organism: Herpetosiphonaceae bacterium; assembly: GCA_013538855.1. Lineage (GTDB taxonomy): Bacteria > Chloroflexota > Chloroflexia > Chloroflexales > Herpetosiphonaceae > OHK22. Next base: position 38,174 of record JABXJS010000199.1, on the reverse strand, counting down.
TTGATTGACGCCATGCGCTACGGATGCTAGGATGAAGCCGACTATCTACCGAAGTTCAACGAGGAACCATGCGTTTATCCACAAAAGGTGAGTATGGCGTGCGCGCGCTGTTTGATTTAGCCCAGCACTACGGGCAGGGCCTGATCCAGAGCCGCGAGATCGCCGAGCGGCAAGGCATCTCCGAGAATTATCTCAATCAGCTGCTGATTGGCCTGCGCAAAGCCGGGCTGATCACGAGCGTGCGTGGGCCGCAGGGCGGGCATCAGTTGGCGCGCCCACCGCAGGCGATCACGCTGCTGGAGGCGCTGCTGGTGCTTGAGGGGCCGCTGCTGCCGCCGCCGGATGGAGCGAACAACAACACCGTCGATGCCACGCTGCTTGGCGAGGTCTGGACGGAGCTGCGCGCCGTGATCGAGACGCATCTCAGCGACATCACGCTGGCGGACCTGTGCAATCGCAAGCGGCAGTTCCTAGACACACCAATGTACTACATCTAGCGCGCAGGGCTGAAGCGCGGCATGGGTGCGCTGCGGCGGTGGTTGGCTACAATTGAAGCGAAGCAATTGCACGCTGTGCCGCAGTGGCATAGCTAGATACGTGGGGGATGTATGGTAACGCCATCGTTGCAGCAAGTGCAAGAGTGGGCTGCGGCGGGCTACACCCAGTGTGCGGTGTACCGCGAGCTTGTCGCAGATCTTGAGACGCCGGTTTCGGCGTATCTGAAGGTGGCCCAGGGCAGCTACAGCTTTCTGCTGGAGAGCGTCGAGGGCGGCGAGCAGATTGGGCGCTACTCGTTTATTGGCTGCGAGCCGCAGCTGGTGATTCGCGGCCTTGGCCCGCAGACGGTGCTGGAGCACAGCGACGGGCGGCGCGAGCAGTTCGCCGATGTGTCGATTATCGACCAGCTGGAGCGGCTGGTGGTGGGCGCAGCGGCGGCGCGGCCAGCGCCACAGCCGCAGCTGCCCAGCTTCACCGGCGGCGCGGTGGGCTTTCTCGGCTACGAGACCGTGCGGCTTTTCGAGCGCTTGCCAGCGCCACAGTCGCGGCCGATCACCCTGCCCGACAGCACCTGGATGCTGGTGGACACGGTGCTGGTGTTCGATCACGTGCACCACACGATTAAGATTGCCAGCACGCTGCGCCTGAACGCCGAAACGAGCCTTGAGGAGCAGTACGCAGCCGCTGAGGTGGCGATCGATCGGCTGACCGAGCGGCTTGGGCAGCCACTTCCGGCCACCACCACCGCCAGCGCGCTGCGCGTTTTAGATCAGAGCGCCGTGGTTGATCGCAGCACCTCCAATATCAGCGCCGAGTCCTTCAGCGCCATGGTCGAGCGCGCCCGCGAGTACATTCGCGCCGGCGATATCTTCCAGGTGGTGCTTTCCCAGCGCTTTCAGCGGCCAACTGCGGCCGCGCCCTTCTCGGTCTACCGGGCGCTGCGGGCGGTGAACCCCTCGCCCTATATGTACTTCCTCAACCTGCCGGAGGGCGCGATCGTCGGGGCCTCGCCGGAGATGCTGGTGCGCGTGGAGGATGGGCAGATCGAGACGCATCCGATCGCTGGCACGCGGCGGCGCGGGCGTGATGCTGCCGACGAGGCGCGCATGGAGGCCGAGCTGCTGGCCGATGAGAAAGAGCGCGCCGAGCATCTGATGCTGGTTGATCTCGGGCGCAACGATGTGGGCCGGGTATCGCAGCCAGGCAGCGTGCAGGTGCCCGACTTTATGGTCGTAGAGCGCTACTCGCACGTTATTCACCTTGTGTCGCGGGTGCTGGGCACCCTCGATAGCCAGCGCTACTCGCCGCTGCACGCGCTGCGGGCCTGCTTTCCGGCGGGCACGCTCAGCGGCGCGCCCAAAGTGCGCGCGATGGAGATTATCGCTGAGCTAGAGCCAGATCAGCGTGGGCCATACGGCGGCTGCGTGGGCTATGTCAGCTACGGCGGGCTAGCGCTCGACACCGCGATTACCATTCGCACCATGGTGATGATCGACGGCGTGGCCTATGTCCAGGCTGGCGCAGGCATCGTGGCCGACAGCGACCCCCGCCTCGAAGACCTAGAGACACGCAACAAGGCCGGTGCGCTGCTGAAGGCGCTGGAGGTGGCCGAGGCGCTGGAGCAGCCACTAGCGGTTTAGCCGCGAACAGCGTACTATTGAGGTAGATGGCTTGGATGCTCGGTGTAAAACTTGCAAGAGCCATTCATAGAACCGCTTGATGAAAGGAGTTCACGATGCGTGAAGTAACATCGCTGCAAGAGTTGGAGTCGCTTCGCGATCAGTTTCGGGTGCTGTTGATTTTTGCACCAACCGAGATCGCCGGTCCAGCGGCGACGCAGGAGGAGTGGCTGGCAGCACATTCAAACCAGCTTGCCGAGCGGGATGTAGAACTCTTATTTGTGTCGAATGTTGATGGTGCGCATACCGTGCGCGAGCGCTACGAGGTGCCGTCTGGCTCGTTTGCCGTGGTGCTGCTGGGCAAAGATGGACAGGTGAAGATGCGCTCGGCGCATCCGGTGCCAGTTGACCGCTTGTGTGCGATTATCGACACAATGCCAATGCGTCAAGCAGAGATGCGCCGTCAGTTCTGATGGCGCATCTCTGAGTCTGCTGGCCCGATCGGGCACGCCGCCGTCTAGCGCGGCGTGCCCGCTGCTGTTTTAGGGGATGTAGCGGATCAGGCCGCCGCCGCCGTTGGTGTAGCCGCCGCCGATCCAGATCGTATCGTAGCGATCAACGTAGAGCGCGTTGACATAGTTGCTGCCCAGCCCGTCGGCGGTGGTGAGCTGCTGCCAGTCTGTGCCATCGGCGGAGTAGAACACGCCCTGGCCCGAGCCAACCCACCAGGTGCCCTTGCTATCGCGTGCGATGTGGTTCGCACCGCCGTAGCCAAACAGGCCGCCCTGGTACGGAATGTCCAGCAGCGATTTGGTCTTGCCGTTGGTGAACTGGACCACGCCGTCGTCAGTGGCCAGCAGCAGCGAGCCATCGTCCTGCTGGGCAATGTCGCGCACATCAATGTCCTTGAGCAGAACCTCGACGCTGCCATCCTGCACGCGGGCCAGACCCTTGGTGGTGCCCACCAGCAGGCCGTCGCCATCGAGCAGCAGGGTGCGCACGTTCTTCGTGGGCAGGCCCGCTGGCTCGCTGATCACCTCGGTGACGCTGGAGCCGTCGAAGGCGACGAGGCCCTCGCGGGTTCCAAGCCAGGCGGTGCCATCGGCGGCAAAGACGATATCCTCTGGCTCGGCGATGAGGCCGTTGTCATCCTTGGTGTACTTGGCCCAGCCATCCGCGCTGTAGACGCTGATAGTCGGCGAGCTGCCGGTCAGCCACATACTGCCATCGGGGGCGCGGAAGGCTCCCGAAACCCACGAGCTAGCGAGGCCCGCCTCGTTGTAGGTCTCGGTCTGCCAGTTGCCGTCGAGGCCGTCGGGGGCGATGAACTGCGCGCCATAGTCGGTGCCGATCACGAGGGTGCCGTCGGGCAGCTCATTGATGCTCTCGACAAAGTTGGTCGCCAGCTTATCGTCGGTGGCGAGCTGCTGGGCCGTGCCGCCGCTGACCAGCGTGATGCCGGTGCCGTTGCCGCCGAAGGCCACCATGCTGCCGTCGTCGCTGACCGCTAGGCTGGTGACATAGTCGTAGCCGTAGTTCTTGACCTCGTAGGGATAGCTCTCGGCACACGTGCCGCTGGCCGGATCGAAGCGGCAGATGCCTTTGCTGGTGTTGCTGATCCACAGCGAGCCGTCGGCGTTGGCGATCACATTCTGCACCGACGAGAACCCGCCGACATCCTCAAGCAGCTCCCAGGTGCCGTTCTGGAACTTCAGCAGGCCCTCGCCAGCCCCGACCCACACCGTGCCATCTGGCGTGACATCGACGCCGTAGGTGCTGTCATCGGGCAGGCCGTTCTCCTCGGTGTAGACGGTGACTTGGTCGCCTTGAATGGCCGAGATGCCTTTGTAGCTTGTGGTCGCCCAGATCGTGTCGCCGGCAACCGCCACATCAGAGACGGTCGAGGTTGGTAGGCCCTCATCGTCGCTGATCGACTTCCAAGAGCCGTCGGCGTAGTTGAAGATGCCGACCCCGCTTAGGCCGGTCAGCAGCCGACTGTTGGCGCTGTCGCAGTGCATATCATCGACTTTGACCGTGTCGAGGTAGCTATCGGCGGGGAAGGTATAGGCGGGCTGCCAGCTGTCGCTGGCTGGGTTGTAGGCCACAATGCCCTGCTCGGTGCCAACGATCACGGTCGGGTCGGGCGCGGGGCATGCTTCGATAGCGTAGGTGCCTAGGCTCGGCAGACCTTGCAGCGTGGTATAGCGCACGCTGGTGCCGCTGGCCGGGTCCCAGGCCACGACGCCAGCAAGGGTTGCTGCCCACACTTTGCCATCGAAGAAGGCGATGTCTTGCACAAAGTTCGCGTTAGCGTAGATATGCACGCCTGGCTCGGCGTCGAGCGGCGTCGTTGGCGCGGACACACCGCTTGCGGACGAGCCAGCGGCTTTGACTGGCTCAAACAAGGTGATCGAACCCTGCACGGCATCGAAGGTCGGGCTAAGCTCGGCCCACATAGCGGCGGGCGCAAGGCCGTAGATCGTGATGCCCTGCTCGGTGTCTGGATTAATGCCTACGACGACGCGGCCAGCCATATCTTTGCCACTCATGCTGCCGCTGAGATCGGCGCTCAGGCCGTCGATGCCGCCAATCTTGCTGGGCTGGGCGGCGGTGAATGAGACATCTGCATTGGGGTCTTGGCTGCTCTCGTCGATCACAGCCTTCAGCAGCTCCGCGGGGTCGGTGACGCCGGTCATCGGGCCGCCAGCGATCATGAAGATCGGGCCTTGCTCGGGATCGGCGTTGGCGGGCATGAGCATGTACACGCCGCCATCGCCGGTGACGGTGAAGTCGGCCACCGGCTTGAAGCTAAAGCCGCCCTCTTCCGAGCGCTGCTCTGCGCCAAGCTCGGCGGCGGGCGCAGCCGTTGGCTCCGGTGTGGCGGGAACCTCTGTGGGTGCGGCTGCAACGCTGGTCGGCGTTGCGGCGGGCGTCGCCGTTGGCTGGGCAGCGCCGCCACAGCCAGCCAGCCCCAGTGCGATAACGAGCAGTACGGTGATCCAACGCAGTGAGCGTACCATAACAACCTCCTAAAGATGATCTGTTCAGCGTGCTGACTGCGCCTCAGTCGGCAGCCAGTGCGATAGCCTCGTGGGTACCTGGGGGGTTGCGGTAAGCCAGAAAGCTGTTATAACTGTAGCGAGCGAACGTTCAGAGATCGTTCAGAGATCGTTCACCCCACGCGGAGTTGAGCTATGCCCACCCTCACGATAACAACCCTTGGTGGCCTCCAGATCGCGCTCGATCAGGAGCCAGTCACTGAGCTGGCTTCGCGCAAGGCCGAGGCGCTGCTGGTGTATTTGGCCTGCACGCAGCAGCCGCAGGCACGCGAGTGGCTGGCCGACTGGCTGTGGGACGATCGCGATCCCAAGCAGGCGCTTGGCAACCTGCGCGTTGTGCTCAGCAGCCTGCGCCGCGCGCTGCCCGAGCAGCTGGTGATCACGCGCTACGATGTGGGCTTGGCCCAGACGAATGTGTGGATCGACTGTCTGGAGCTAGAGCAGGCGCTCGCGGCTGCCCAGGCCGATCCAACCGTATCGACGGCGGCGCTGGAGCGCCTGGAGCAGGCGGTGGCGCTGTACCACGGCGAGTTTCTCCAGGGCTTTTTTGTGCGCGATGCCAGTGGCTTTGAGGATTGGACCGCACAGCAGCGCGAGCAGCAGATCCAGCGGCTTCAGTCTGCGCTGGAGCTGCTGCTGTCCGTCTATACGCAGCGTGATGATCTGCCACAGGCGCTGCGCTATGCGCGCCGGGCGCTCGCGCTCGATCCGCTGCACGACAGCGCCAATCTGCGGTTGATGCAGCTACTGGTGCGCGCTGGCGAGCGCCACGCCGCACGCGAGCACTATGAGCGCTATCAGGAGTTGCTGGCGCTGGAACTGGGCCTGCAGCCTGATGCGCAGCTGACCGCGCTGTACGAGCGCCTGCTGCTGCCGCAGCTCACGCCACGTCTGCACGTCAGCAGCTCGGCGGTGCCCTTTGTGGGCCGCGAGGCCGAGTTCCAACACATCAGCGCGCTGCTGCGCCGCCCCGATGTGCGCCTGCTGACGCTGTGTGGCGCTGGCGGTGTTGGCAAGACGCGCCTAGCCGCCCACGTTGCCGAGCGCGCGCTAATTGAGTGGCCGCAGGGTGTGGTGTGGGTCGCGCTGATGGCGAGCCAGACGAGCGACTCGGTCACTGAGGCGCTCGCCGAGGCGCTCCAGCTGAACTTCGAAGGCTCGCGGGTGGGCACCGAGCAGATCATGCGCTTTCTTGAGCAGAAAGAGCTGCTGCTGGTGCTCGACAACTGTGAGCAGGTGCTCGATGCGCTGATCTGGCTCGATGAGCTGCTGCAGCGTGCGCCACACGTCAAGGTGCTACTCACCTCGCGCGAGCGGCTTAACCTCGCCGCCGAGTGGGTTGTTGATCTGCATGGCCTGCCCTATCCACAGCGCGATCAGCCCGCTGCTGTCCATGCCGCAGCCCAGCTCTTCTGTGCCTGCGCCGAGCGGCAGATTAGCGGCTGGCAGCCAGACGCCGACGATCTTATAGCTGTTGGCAGCATCTGTCGGCTGGTGCACGGCGTGCCGCTGGCGCTGGAGCTGGCCGCCAGCTGGATCAGAACGTTGTCCTGTCGTGAGATCGCTGCCGAGATCGCGCGCTCGCTCGATTTTCTCCAGACCAGGCGGCGCGATGTTCCCGCCCACCATCGCAGTATGCGCGCCGTGTTTGAGCGCTCGTGGGCGCTGCTGGAGCCGAATGCGCAGCACGGCCTCTGTCGGCTGGCCGTGTTTCGCGGGGCCTTTACGCGCCAGGCGGCCCAGGAGGTGGCGCTGATCGCACTGCCGGTGCTCGCGAGCCTGGTTGAGCGCTCGCTGCTGATGCGCAGCGCCGATGAGCGCTTTGTGCTGCATCCGCTGGTACACCAGTTTGCGCTGGAGCAGCTGGAGTCTGATGTGGCGGCTGCCGAGCAGGCGCAGCAGCGCTTTGCCGCCTGGATGGCGCAGTTTGTCGCCGATCAGACCGTGGTGCTTGAGTCCGGGGCGGCGCTCAAGGCGCTGCAGCTGCTGGTTAGCGAGCTGGAGAATATTCAGGCAGCGTGTCTGTGGAGCGCGCAAGAGCAGCGCTGTGATCTGCTGCTGACGCTGCTGATCGGCTTGTGCGAGCTGTACGAGCTGCGCGGCTGGTACCGCGAGGGCCAGACAATGCTGAGCCGTCTGATCGATCTGCTCAGCGTGACGCTTCAGCAGCCCCAGGCGGCCGAGCTGGCTAGCCTGATTGCGCTGTGGCAGGGCTGGCTGAGCTTTCGCTTGTCGAGCTTCGATGCGGCGCGGGCGCTGTTCGATCAATCTGTCGCGCTTGGCCAGCCGCTCGGCCTGTATAACGTCGTCGCGCGCGCCCTGTGCGGTCTGGGCAACTGTGCGCTGATCCAGGGTGATCTTGGCACCGCGCGGCGTGAGTTTGAGCAGGCGCTACAGCTTGCCCAGCAGGGCGATCATCTGCTCGAGCAAGTGCGGGCGCTGAATGGCCTCGGCGTGCTGGCCAAAAATACCGGTGACTATGGGCGCTCGCGGAAGATCTACGAGCAGGCGCTGACGCTCAATCAGCAGCTCCAGCATCCATGGTCACAGGCCAGCTTGCTGCACAACTTGGGGACCGTCTGCCGGGCGCTTGGCGATCTGGAGGCCGCGCGGCAGGGCTACGAGCAGAGCATCGAGCTGCGTGCGGCGCTCAACGATCGGCGCGGCATGGCGCTTGGGCTGAACAACTTGGCCAATCTAGCGCTGCTGCGCCACGACTATGTTGAGGCACGTCGATTGCTGACAGAAGGACTAGGCATCAATCGCGAGATCGGCCATCCTGCTGGCATTGCGCTTGTGCTGCACAATCTTGGCGATGTGGCGCTGCGTGAGCGCAGCTATACCGAGGCGCAGCGCTTCTATCAGCAGAGTCTTAATCTGCGCCGCCAGCACGACGATCGCCTCGGGCTGACCTATACGCTGACGGCGCTAGGCACGCTGGCCTGTCGGCAGCAGCAGTGGCAGGCGGCCTGGGCCTTTTTTCAAGAGGCTTGGCAGCTCGCCCTGCAAAGCGGCTCGACGCCGTTGGGTCTCGATATTTTAATGGGCTTGGCGGAGCTGTACTGGCAGCGCCGTCAGCTTGAGTCAGCCGCCGAGATGCTGCTGCTGGTGCTGCGCCATCCTGCCGCCGAGCCGCGCCTGCGCGAGCGTAGCGGCGATATGCTTGACCAGCTGCGCAGCGCCATGGATGCGGAGCGCCTTGCCGAGATTGAGCGGCGCATCGCCCCGCATGTCTCGCAGCAGATGCTCGCCGAGCTGCGCCCGCCGCCGCTGCCCGCCGCCGAGGTCTAAATAAATCAAGCTACAATAGACGGCGAGATGTTGCGCAATTTAAGGAGCAAACAGTGCCGTTAGAGATCACCGACCATTGGGTATTTGATGGGCCGAATATTTTCTTTCCGCAGCCTGGCCTAGCCGCCCACGTGCGCGCGAGCTTCGATCTGCGCCAGCGCCTCAGCTACACGCTCAAAACCTGGGCGCAGTCCGTGGGCGTTATCATCGGCTATCTGCGCATTGAGCCGCTGGAGGAGCAGGATGCAGGCGCGCTCTTTCGTGTGCGCTTCACCTGCAACTATCCGCAGATTGGCATGGCCATGCTCCAATGCGCTGTGGCGGATCTGCAGGCCGAAGAGCGCCAGGACGCCGACTGGAGCCATGATGAGCAGCTGTTTGACCTGCGCCGCCAGCGCATGCGCGCCGAGCCGGGCCTGCCGCTGCTCCAGCTGCGCGCCGAGGCCCAGCGCCACGGCCTGCCGGTGTTGCCTGTCGGCGACGGTCGGCTGCAGATTGGCACCGGCGCTGCGGCCTGGCGCTTCGACCCGACCGGCCTGAGCGTGGGCCTGGCCGTGGATCCGCCGTGGAGCGCGATCAGTGTGGTACCATTAATAGCTGTTAGCGGCAGCGGCCACACCGAGCTAGCTGCGCAGATCGCTGATGCGCTCACGTCCGCAACGGCTGCACCGCTGCTCGTGCGCGATGGCACGTTTTCCGCTCTACAGGAGGCGCTGCTTGATCCGCAGGCGACCTGTGTCGTGGCGGCGCTCAATACCAGCGACGCGCTCTATCGCGGCTTGGCCTTTACGCGCTGCCTCGTGGCGGTGGTTGGGCCGCTCGACCAGCTCAACGCAGCCGAGGCGCTTGCCGCAGGTCTGCCAGCGCTCGTCGCCGATGAGACTGGGGCCGCGCTGCTTGCTGCCAACGAGCCGCAGAGCGCAGCCTTGGCTGAGCGGATCGCCGCCCAGCCAGTGCTGATCGCTGGCGCGAGCGTTTCGGCACAGCCGATCGATCCGCTCATTGCCGCGATTGTGCCGATTGTTCAATCTTTCTGGGGCCAGATGCCCCGCTAGTGTGGAGGTTGCCTATGCCAACTCTAAATGTCGAAGGATTCGGTTCCTATGAAGTGCCAGAGGGCAAGCGCTTGGTGAACGCCATCGAAGATAGCGGGGTGGATATTCTACATCGCTGCGGCGGCTATGCGAAGTGCACCACCTGCCGCGTCGAGTTCAGCGCCGGCGAGCCAGATCAGGCCACCGCCGCCGAGATCGCCAAGCTGCAGGAGAAGGGCGAGTGGGGCAATGTGCGCCTCTCGTGCCAGATCGTCTGCGATCACGATATGAGCTTCAAGCCAGTGCACACGCTGAGCGAGTCTGGTCTGCCTGATCCCGGCCCGCGTCCCGAAGACCAGATCACGCCAGAGCCAGAGTGGCGGGCGGTGGACAATGTCTGAGCCTGAAGCATTGGAGTCACTCAATGGTTGGCAGCGCCCCTTTGGCAACACCGGTCTGCTTGTGTCGGCCCTCGGCTTTGGTGCTGGCCACATCGGTGATCCGGCCATGGACGAGGAGTATGTGCAGGCGCTGCTCCAGGGCGTGCTCGCGGAGAACGTCGCGCTGATCGACACGGCCCGTGGCTATGGCCTCTCGGAGGAGCGCATCGGGATGCACCTGTCGTGGCGGCGCAGCGAGTTTGTGCTGGCCACCAAGGTTGGCTACGATATCCCCGGCTACGAGGACTGGACCGGCACGACGGTGAGCGCTGGCGTCGATGCCGCCCTGCAGCGCCTCCGCGTCGATCATCTCGATGTGGTGTTCCTGCACTCGTGCCCACTGGAGGTGCTGGAACAGGGCGATGTTGTTGAGGCGCTGCTGCGCTCGGTTGAGGCCGGCAAGGTGCTTGTGGCCGGCTACTCCGGCGACAACGAGTCGCTGCGCTGGGCGGTCGAGTCCGGCCACTTTGGGGCCATCGAGACCTCGATCAACATCTGCGACCAGCGCGTCATCGACGAGGTGCTGCCGCTGGCCCAGGAGCGCGGCATGGGCGTGATCGCCAAGCGCCCGGTGGCCAATGCGCCCTGGCGCTATGCCGCGCAGCCGGTTGGCGAGTACGCCGAGGAGTACTGGCTGCGCTGGCAGGCGCTCAAGAATGCGATTGATCGCGGCGATCTGAGCTGGCAGGAGCTGGCGCTGCGCTTCACCGCCTACCTGCCCGGCGTGCACAGCTGCATTGTCGGCACCAGCAGCCTGGAGCATCTGCAGCAGAACGCCGAGCTGCTGCGCCGCGGCCCGCTGCCCGACGAGCTTGTCGCGCAGATTCGCAGCGCCTTCCGCGCCCACGATCAGGGCTGGACCGGGCAGGTGTAGCTCGATTAACCAGCGCCGCCGTGGTGATCATCTGCTGATCGCCACGGCGGCTTTGTGTTGCTTGCGGTTAAGCGCGGCTAGTTTCTGTTGATATCAATGCGCACGATCTTCCAGGTACCGTTTTCCTTGCTTAGCGTTGCCGTAAACGTGCCTGAGCCACCAGCATAGTTCACATTGCCGCTCATTGAGGCGATGGTGCCGGTATCGCTGCTCGCATTGACACTGAAGTTATTGCCTAGCTCAATCGACTCGTAGCCATCGAACAGCTGGCGGTTGTCGAAGAAGGCGGCAACATCCTCCTGCGTTGTGCCCTGGTCGATGGCGATCTGCGAGAAGAGCGCAAAGCCAGCGGCCGGGTCGTTGTTTTTTCCTGCCTGCATCATCTTGTCGACGCTGGCCTTGGCCCCATCGATCTCGCCCTTGCCCCAGACGAAGATGCCGACGAAGCCCGCCACACACAGCACCAGCAGCACACCAGCGATGATCAAGATAATCTTCAACGGGCTGCGGCGCTTTGGCTGCGGCGGGTAGCCGCCGTACTGTGGCTGTGGCGGATACTGCGGCGGACCACCATACTGCGGTGGGGGCTGCTGGCCGCCATACTGTGGCGGGGGCTGCTGGCCGCCGTACTGTGGCTGTTGACCGTAGGGTTGCTGTTGGTTGGGATCGTAGCTCATGGTGTGCCTCCTTGAAAGAACCAAAGAACTCCGTCACAATTTCTGCCCCTCTGTGCCGACTGTACGCGCTTAGTGATCGTAAGGTTCCCCAACCGCCGCCGGTGGCCGCGCCTTGCCGATCACGCCAGCGAGCACGATAATCGTGACCACATACGGCAGCATCTGCAAGAACTGCGGCGCAAGCGCAAAGTCGTAGTTCTGCACCTTGAGCTGCAGCGCGTTGGCCGAGGAGAACAGCAGCGCGCCGCCATAGGCCCCGAGCGGCGTCCACTTGCCGAAGATCATGGCCGCCAGCGCGATAAAGCCTTGCCCGTTGGTCATCAGGTCGTCGAAGCGGAAGGTGACCTCCAGCGCAAACCATGCTCCGGCCAGCCCAGCCAAGAAACCGCCGATCACCACGTTCCAGAAGCGCATACGGTTCACTTTGATGCCGACGGTGTCGGCGGCCTTCGGGTGCTCGCCGATAGCGCGCGTGCGCAGGCCCCACACCGTGCGAAACAGCAGCACGTGCATGATCAGCACCAGCAGTAGCATCATATAAGTGATCGGCTTGTGGTTAAACAGCACTGGCCCAAGCAGCGGAATATCGGACAGCCCTGGGATTGGCAGGTCGTTGAGCGGCTTTTTCACCGGGCTGTCGTACTTGATGATAAAGTTCGAGCGCAGGTAGCCGGTCAGGCCCACCGCCATAATGTTGATGACGGTGCCGCTGATGATCTGGTCGATCTTGAAGCGAATCGAGAGCAGCGCGTGCAGCGCGGCCATAATGCCGCCGGTCAGCACGGCGATCAGCACGCCGAACCATACCGGTGCCTGGCCTGCGGCGTCGAACCAGTTGCCTACCACCAGTGCCGCGATGTAGCCGAAGCACGCGCCGGTGAGCATCATGCCCTCGATGCCGATATTAACCACGCCCGAGCGCTCACACACGAGGCCCGCGAGCGCGCCAAGCCCCAGCGGCGTCGAGACCCGCACCACGCGCGAAAGCGTGTCGGCGAGGTCCACTCGATCACCAGCCACCGCCCAGATCAGCAGCACAAAGAACGTGAAGCCGATCAGTGCGCTGACGTAGCCGCCAATGCCGCGGCGCTCAGGATTGCGCGCGATCAGAAACGCGCCCGCTGCGATCAGCAGCACGCAGATGAAAAACACTGTGCCGAGCGTTGGCAGCGGGATTGTGGCGACAGGCGGCGTGCCTGGCGGTGTTTTCGGCTCGGGTATGTAGAGCTGTGAAACATAGCCCCATACCGACGACGGGGCCTTGGCTGATCCAGCGGCACGCTGCTCTGCGAGCTTGGTGCTCAGATTGGCGTTGACCGCCAGCATCAAAACCAGCGAGACCACAATACCCAGCGCGCCAACGGCTCGTGCCCGAGTTATGAAGCGCATGGTCTATTTCCCCCAACCACGGGTAAACACCATCTGGCCACCTTGCTCACGCCGAATACGATAGATCCAGCGCACAATTTGATCGGCAGCGACGAAGATGATCACCAAAGCTTGAATGATGTTGATAAGGTTGATCGAAATGCCCGAGCGAATCTGCATCGCTCCGGCTCCCTGCCGTAGCGCGCCCCAGAAGAGCGCGGCGGGGATGATCGCGATCGGGTTGCTCTTGGCCAGCAGGGCGATTGCGATGCTGTCGAAGCCGAGGCCGCCGGAGAACACCGACTTCATGTTGTGCTCTAGCCCCAGCACCTGCCCCGCGCCCGCTAAGCCCGCTAGGCCGCCGGAGAGCGTCATGGTCAGCACCGTCGTGCTCACGATGCTCATGCCTGCGTAGCGCGCCGCCTGCGGATTCGCCCCGACGGTCTTGATCTCAAAGCCCTTCGGCGTGCGGTTGAGCAGCCACCAGACAAAGACCACCGCCAGCAGCGCGATCAGCAGACCAGCGTGGACGCGCAGGTCCCAGGTGGAGCTGGTGGTTGCGATCAGCGGCTGATAGGTGTTGCCGCCGGTGAGGCTGGGGTCGCGCACCACGCCAACAAACTGCGGCAGGATGGCTGGCCCTTGCACAAACGGCGTGCGCGGCGCGCTGCCTGCTGGGTCTTTCATCGGCCCGCTCACAATCATATAGTCGATCAGGCGCAGGGCGATGTAGTTGAGCATGATCGTGGTGATCACCTCGTGCGCCCCGGTTTTGGCGCGCAGGTAGCCCGGAATTGCGCCCCACAGCCCACCGCCGACAAACCCGCCGAGCACGGCGAGCGGCAGATGGATGATCGCTGGCAGCGACTCAACCCCGATCCATCCTGGCAGCCACACGCCAATCGACACAGCGGTCAGCGCGCCGATCAGCAGCTGGCCCTCGGCACCAATGTTGAACAGGCCCGCCTTGAAGCCTAGCGCCACAGCCAGCCCGGCCAAGATGTAGGGCGTCGACTCGACCAAGGTGCCCGAGAGCGCATTGGGGATGGTGCTCGGCTCGGCCCAGTTGCCAAAGGCCCCGATAAACAGCCCCTTGAACGCCTCCCAAGTGACGTGGAGGCGCGAGCCTTTCTCCGCTGGAGCCGAGAGAAACACGATCACGGCTCCAACCAGAATGGCGGTGAAGATCGCCAAAATTGGCACCAGCAGCTCGCCCCAGCGAATGCTGCGCAGCACGCCCTTGGTTGCTGGAACAGTCGGGTCGCTGGGAGCCGCTGGCTGCTCTACGACATCCTGCGGGTGCTGATCTGGGTCGCGGTGATCTTTGGCGTCGTGCGGATCAGCCATTGGTCGTTTCCTCCTGCTGCACGCCAGCCATCAGCAGACCCACGCGCTCACGTGTGGCTTCTGCGGCGGGAAGCGTCGCAACTATGCTGCCGTGGTACATCACCGCCACGCGGTCCGCTAGCGAGAGCACTTCATCAAGCTCGGCCGAGACGAGCAGCACGGCTACGCCAGCATCGCGCTGCGCAATGATCGACTTGTGAATAAACTCAATCGAGCCAACGTCGATGCCGCGGGTCGGCTGCGAGGCGATCAGCAGTACGTTGTCACGGGAGAACTCACGCGCAACGATGATCTTCTGCTGATTGCCGCCAGAGAGCGATCCGGCCGCTGTGAGCTGCGATGGCGTGCGCACATCGAATGTTTCAATCAGCTCGTCGGCGTGCTCCGAGATCGCTTCCTCTTTCAGGGTGAGGCCCTGGGTGAACGGTGGCTTATAGTAGGTGCTGAGCACCATATTTTCGGCGATGGTGTAGTCGAGCACCAGCCCGGTGCCCTTGCGATCCTCGGGGATGTAGGCCACGCCTTTGGCGGTGATCTGGCGTGGCTCAAGCGCGGTGATGTCCTGCCCTTTCAGGCGCACCTTGCCGTGGCTCGCTGGCTGTAGCCCCGTGATGGCCTGCACCAGCTCGGTTTGGCCGTTGCCCTGCACACCGGCGATGCCCAGCACCTCACCGGCGCGCACCTCAAGCGAGACATCGTTGAGCACCTGCACGCCACGGTCGTCGAGCGCTGCTAGGCCCTCGACCTCCAGCACAACCTCGCCGGGATGGGCGGGGCCTTTTTCAACCTGTAGCACAACTTCGCGGCCCACCATCATGGCGGCCAGTGAGCGCTCGGTCGACTCATGCGGGTTGGCCGAGCCAACGACCTTGCCGCGGCGCAGCACCGTGATCCGGTCCGCCACCGCGAGCACTTCGCGCAGCTTATGCGTGATGAAGATGATCGACTTGCCCTGATCGGCTAGCTCGCGCATCACGCGAAATAGATCGTCGGCCTCCTGCGGCGTGAGCACAGCGGTTGGCTCATCGAGGATGAGCATATTCACACGCCGATACAGCGCCTTGAGGATTTCAACGCGCTGCTGCACGCCAACAGGCAGATCGCCAACGAGGCTATCCGGCGGCACGATCAGCCCGTACTCTTGCGAGAGCCGCTCGACCTCCTGATGCGCACGCTTGCGGTCGATCAGCAAGTTCTTCTGTAGTTCGGTTCCGAGGATGATGTTTTCGGTCACGGTGAGCGTATCAACCAGCGCATACTCTTGATGCACCATCCCTAGCCCACGTGCGATTGCATCTGAGGGATTGCGAATCGTCACGGCCTCGCCATTGATGAAAATCTGGCCCTCGTCAGGGGCGTACAGGCCGTAGAGAATATTCATCAAGGTCGATTTCCCAGCGCCATTTTCGCCGAGAAAAGCATGGATTTCGCCAGGGAGGAGCGTGAAGGAGATATGATCGTTGGCCAACACGCCTGGAAAACGCTTGGTGATATCGCGTACTTCCAACGCGGGAATGACGTTGTTCACAGACGGCTCCTCATCGAGACAAATTAGTTGGTGGTCTGGTGCGCTGATGATACCACACTTAACCGCAAAGGGGCGCGACAATTGTCGCACCCCTCGCTGTGTCGAGCGTATGTCGATCAGACTTACGGCAGCTTAACGCCGGTCTCGATCGTGCCGTCGGCCAGACCCTTCTTGATCTCGTCAAGCTTGGCCTTCACATCGGCGGGAACTTCGCTCTCGGTATCGTGGAACGGCGCATAGTCGACGCCGCCGTTGGCCGCCGTGCCCAGGTACTGGCCGCCCTGGAACTTGCCATCGACCAATTCCTTGATCGTGTCGAACACGGCGTTATCAACGCGCTTCAGCGCGCTGCTCAGCAGCTTGGGAGCCGGGCCGCCCTTGAAGGTGGTGTAGTACTCGTCCTGGTCGACGCCAAGCACGTACACGCCCTCGTCGGCAGCGCTCTGGATGCCGCCCGAGCCGGTCTGGCCGCCAGCGCCGAAGATCACGTCAGCGCCCTCGGCGATCTGGTTCTTGGCCGCCTCAGCGCCCTGGGCCGGGTCGGTGAACGATGGCACGTAGACCTTGGCAACTTTGATGTCAGGGTTGACATACTTCGCGCCCGCCTCGTAGCCCATCACATACTTCTGCACCGGTGGGATCTCGACGCCACCAACGACGCCGATCTGGCCGGTCTTGCTCATGCTTGCCGCCAGCGCGCCCACGATGAACGCGGCCTGATCCTCGGAGAACACCAGACCCTTGACGTTCGGGATGGTCTCCTCGTAGGTCGAGTCGACGATGGCGAAGTTGATGTCGGGGTACTTGGCGGCGGATGCCTTGATTGCATCGCCCATCAAGAAGCCCACGCCGATCACCAGGTCGTAGCCCTGCGAGGCGAACTGGTCGATGTTCTTCTCGTAGTCGGCCGGGTTGACCGTCTCGATGAAGTCGACCTTCACGCCCAGCTCTTTCTCGGCGCGCTTCAGGCCCTCGTAGGCGTACTGGTTGAAGGTGCCGTCGGTGACTTTGCCCACGTCGGTCACGAGGCCGATGCGTAGGTCGCTGGCGTTGCCGCCAGTGCTTGGCTCGCTGGTGGCCTCGGCGGTCGCCTCAGCGGTCGGCTCGGTCGCCTCGGTTGGGGCGGCGGCAGCCTCAGTCGGTGCGGCGGTCGGCTCGGCAGCTTTGGTCGGCTCGGTCGCGCCGGTGTTCGATGACTCGGGGGTGGAGGTTGCATCTGCACCACCACATGCAGCTAGAACTGGCAGCGCCAGAACGAGCAGCATCAGGAGCGCAACAAAACGCTTCTGAAACATGGAATCCTCCTAAAAGGTTATCTGTAGGCTCCCCTCCAATAGACGCCCGATTTCCGCAGAGCGCGGGGGGATGCAAATCGGGTGTGATGGTATTCACCATCGAACCGAGATTATAGCATAGCGCTGAATTGTTGCCAAAGCCCCGATCCGACCTCGTAGCTGCGCTGAGACAGCCGCGCTGATCGCTGCTTGACAGCCCCGAATCTTCGGGCTATGCTAAACGCACTTTTGAGCCATCAGTATCGTCTATTTGCGATGCCCTGTAGCACAGCGCGCCTGTGCTGTCATCCAAGCGGGGATGCCCATGCCTTGGACGCACCACGTCGTCTTTCAGCTCAGCCAGGAATGGTACGTTCTCCCTGTCGAACAGGTGCGGGCGATCGAGCGCTGGCATGCGCCTACCCCCGTCCCTGGTACGCCGCCAGCCATTATCGGCATTATCAATCAGCGCGGCATGCTCGTGCCGGTCATCGATGCGCGCGTCTTGCTCAATTTGCCACTCGATGCGCCGACGCGCAGCTCACGCTTGCTGTTTACCCACGCGCAAGCCACAGATTTTGCCCTCATCACCGATCAGGTTGCCGATATGCTGACGCTGGATCCAACATCGCTTGAGGATGCGCCCGCCCGCGCTTCAACGCTCATCAGCGGCTTGGTGATGACGCCGTTTGGTCGGGCTAGCATGCTCGATCTAGAGGCCGTGTTGAACACCGTTCGCCTGAATTATTAACACCAAGGTGTCTATGCCGCCCGACAGCGCACTCGCGTTCTATCCTGTGCAGATCGCCGATCAGCGCTACGCTGTGAGCGCTACGGCGATTAAGGCTGTGCGCCGCTTGCCCAATGTTGGGGCCGAGCTGACTAACCTGCACACGCGCTGGGGCCGCGTGCCGCTGTGCGATTTGGCGGTCTGGGCCGCTGTCCAAAGCCAGGCCGAGCAGCGTGTGGCACTGCTGCTCACCGTCGGTGAGCGCTGGGTTGGCGTTGTGGTCGATGCGATTGCTGATGCAGCGGTGGATGTCGCTGCGGTGCTCGAGCTGCCGTCGCTGATCCACGATGCCAGCGTCGATCCAACCATCGCCGGCGTGATTTTGATCGACGCTGTGCCCTGCCTGATCCTTGATCTCGAGACGTTTGTGATCGTTCATATGCCGCTGGTCCACGAAGATTTCCGTTGCTAGGAGCATCCCTATGGCAACTCCTTCTGCTTCTCGCTTTACACTGAATGTTATGAGCTTGCGCGACCGTCGCCGGGTGATTCTGACGATCTTCAGCCTCGCTGTGGTCATCGGCGCGCCTTTGGTTGCGGTTATCGCCTGGGTCTTCGAGCGTAAGAACGATCCATGGTCGTCGCTGTCGCCGCTGTTTCTGCTCATGCTCATCGCTGCCGTTGCTGCCGCCGCGACGCTCTGGTGCATTCGTACCAAGCGCCTCGTCACCGCCTTCTATACGATCATTCCGGTGACCGCCTTTGTGGTCTTGGTCTCGGCGGCAATCTACGGCGGCGTCAGCCAAAGCTTGATCACCTCGATCTTGCTGGTCATCCTCTTTACGATTGGCTTGGTGGCCACATGGCGCGAGATTCTTGCTATGGGCTCGGCCCTGCTGCTCGCCTATCTCATCCTCGCGCTCCTCGAAGCCACCGATGCCCTCGATGGCATCCGCATCGTCAATGCCGATGGCTCGCCGCTCGATGGCCTGGTCATCATCGGCGGCGTGCTCTTTGTCGCCGGTCTCGTAACCACGATCTTTCTGACGATCATCTTCAGCCGCGCGATGGCCGAGTACGTCACTCAAAGCGAGCAGTGGGCCGCCGATATGCTGCGCGCCAACGAGCAGCTCATGGAGAAAAATATCCAGCAGATCGAGCTGGGCACCGAGCTGTCCTCCGCCGCCGCCGAGCTGTCCGCTGCGTCACAGCAGCAGGCCTCCGGTGCCACCGAGCAGGCGTCGGCGGTCTCCGAGGTAACATCCACCATCGAGGAGCTGGGCTACACCGCCCGCCAGATCGCCAGCGCCTCCGATCAGGTCAGCGGGGCCGCTCAGCAGACGCTCGAGTCGCTCGCCTCCGGCCAGCAGTCGGTCGATGAGGCCATCCAGGGCCTTGAGCGCATCAAGGCGCGCGTCCAAGAGGTGTCAACCCGCGTCCTGAGCCTTGGCGAGCGCTCGCAGCACATCAGCGAGATCATCGCCCTCATCGACGATGTCTCCGATGAGACGCACCTGTTGGCCCTCAATGCGGCCATCGAGGCCGCCGGTGCCGGCGAGTACGGCCGTCGCTTCGCCGTGGTCGCCGCCGAGGTCAAGAGCCTCGCCAATCGCACGCTCGCGGCCGCACGCGAGGTCAAAGGCGTGATCGCCGAAATCCAGGCCGCCACCAACGCATCGGTCTTGGCCACCGAAGATAGCGTCAAGGAGGTTGAGCAGGGCGTCGTGCTGGCCCACCTCGCCGGCCAAGAAATGGACTCGATCGTGGTGCTCGGCGAGCGCACCGCCCAGCTAGCCCAGGAGATCTCACTCGCCACCGCGCAGCAGCAAACGGCCTCCGAGCAGGTCGTCGAGACGATGCGCGAGATCGCCGAGGTGTCGCGCCAGACTGCCGCTGGCTCGCGCCAGACCGCCGAGGCGGCCTCAACGCTCACGGCGATTGCCACCCGCCTTCACTCTTTAGTTAACATTGATGCCCAGGCCGGCTCGGCCCGCAACCGCCATGAGCAATTTTGATCTATCCGCCTTCTGGGGCCAGTTCCGCGAGGAAACTGAAGAAAATGTCCGCGCGATCATCGATGGCCTGCTGGCCTTGGAGGCCCAGCCCGCTGATCGTGGCACCATCGACGCTGTCTTCCGCGCTGCCCACACCATCAAAGGCTCGGCACGCATGCTCGGCCAGGTCGATACCGGCCGCCTCGCCCACGCCATGGAGTCGGTGCTCGGCGCGCTGCGCGAGGGCAAGCTTACCATCTCGCCTGCGATCAACGATGCCCTGCTGCTCGGCGTCGATGTCTTGCAGCATCTGGCCCAGCATGTCGGCGAGCCTGCGCCGACTGACTCACGGGTCGATGGCATTATCCAGCGGCTGACGGCGCTTGAGTCCGGTGTCGCTGCGCCGCCTGCGCTTGAGCCTGCACCGGCTGCACCTGCGCCTGCACCGCCTGTGCCCACTGCGCCAGCCGCACCGCAGCCAACACCTGCGCCTGCTGCCCCGGCACCAGTTGCTGCGCCAGCACCAGCTGAGCCTGCGCCTGCGCCCGCTGTGGCTGCGCCGCCAACCCGCGCCACGGTTAGCCGCCCGACCATTCGTGTGCCGATCACACGCCTGGACCGCTTGCTCAACACCACCGGCGAGCTTGTGGTGAGCCGCCAGGCCCAAAAGGCCCACGCCGAGCACCTCGATCAGGTGCAGCGCCTCCTGCAGAAGCAAATTCGCGGTCTGCTGACGCTGGAGCAGAAGATTAAGGCCTTGCGCGGCGCGCCCAGTGTGCGCCGCCAGCTCGAGCAGCTTGCTGGCACGCTCGCGAATCAAATTGACGAGGCGCTCAACGTGCTGCGCAGCGCGCGGACGCAGTGGGAAACCCACACGGCGCTCACGTCGTCGTTGGTCGATGAGCTAGAGGCCGAGGTGATGACCACGCGCCTGCAGCCGATCGCTGGCCTGTTTGCGCCGATCCCGCGCGCTGTGCGCGAGCTGAGCCGCACCCTTGGCAAAGAGGTTAATCTGCTCACCGAGGGCGAAACAACCGAGGCCGATCGCAAGGTGATCGAGATGCTCGCCGAGCCGCTGGTGCACTTGGTGCGCAACGCGCTCGACCACGGCATCGAGCCGCCTGCGGTGCGCGTGGCCGCTGGCAAGCCCGCCCATGCCACCCTGCGCCTCGCCGCCCGCTCGATTGGCGGCACCATTGAGTTGGTTATCGCCGACGATGGCCGCGGCATCGACCCGCAGCTCGTCCGTCAGCGCGCCGTCCAGCGCGGTCTGGTTGAGCTAGAGCACGCCGAGCGCCTGTCCGATGGCGAGGCGCTGGAGTTGATCTGGGCACCTGGCTTCTCCACCAGCGAGATTATCACCGATGTCTCTGGGCGCGGCGTGGGCATGGATGTTGTGCGCACCGCTGTGATTGAGGTCGGCGGGCGCATCGAGATCGAGTCAACGGTCGGGGTTGGTACCACGATCATCATGACCTTGCCGATCACCTTGCTTACCACGCGCGTGCTGCTGTTTGATGTTGCTGGAACCTGGTATGCGCTGCCATCCACCGCCTGTATGGGCGGCCAGCGCGTCTCCGGTGGCGAGATCCAAACCATAGAGGGCCGGCCAACGGTCTGGATCGACGGGCGCTCAACACCGATTGTGGCGCTTGCGCCGCTGCTGGGACAGCGCGGTCCGCTGCCGCAGCCCTCGGATATCTCCACCTTGGTGGTGCTTGGTCCGGCGCAGCGCCCGCTGGCCTTGCTCGTTGACCGGCTGATCGACGAGCGCGAGGCGGTGATCAAAAGCTTAGGCCCCGTCCTCGGCCAGCAGCGCCTCTGCTCCGGCGCAATTGTCCTGCCTGATGGGCGCATCGTGCTGCTGCTCAACCCCGCCGCGCTGATTGATCGCGCCCGCGAGGCGAGCCGCGTCGCCACCCGCCAGCAGGCCGCCGATGCGCCACCGCCGCGCCTGCTGATCGCCGAGGACTCGTTTACAACCCGCGAGCTGCTGCGCTCGATCCTCCAGTCGGCCGGCTACGAGGTCGAGGCGGCGGTCAATGGCCGTGATGCGCTTGACAAGCTACAGACCAACATCTACGATCTTGTTGTCAGCGATGTTGAGATGCCTCACCTCAACGGCTTTGAGCTAACACGCCGTATTCGCGAAGATCAGCGCCTGACCCATCTCCCGGTTATCATCATCACGAGCTTGGCCCGCGAATCTGATCGGCGTGAGGGCCTGTTGGCTGGCGCGCAGGCATACATTGTGAAAAGTCAGTTTGATCAAAGCAATCTGCTCGAAACTATTCAGCAGTTGCTCGGCAGATAGGAGATGACTATGGGCGAGCGTATTCTGGTGGTCGATGACAGCAAACTGGTGACCGATATCGTGAAAATGCGCCTTGAGATGTACGGCTATGTCGTCGATCTGGCCTACAGCGGCGAGGAGGCGCTGGTCAAGCTGGAGGAAACGCCACCAGATTTGATGGTCCTCGATGTGCAGATGCCGGGCATCGATGGCTATGATGTCTGCCGCCGCGTGCGCGCTAATCCGCTGTTCGAGGAGCTGCCGATTATTATGCTCACCTCGATGGATGATAAGCGCGCTGGCTTTGAGGCCGGCGTCGATGACTATCTCAATAAAGACCTTGATCTGCTGGATCTGCCAAATCGCGTTAAACTGTTGCTTGGAATGCAATGAGCAGCCTCGGCGCGCCAATTCGGGTTTTAATTGTCGATGATTCGGCGCTTACCCGCCGCATTATCCGTGAGATTCTGTCGAGCGATCCGCAGCTGATGGTGATCGGCGAGGCGCGCAATGGGCGCGAGGCCGTTGATATGGTCGCGCAGCTGCACCCCGATCTGGTGACGATGGATGTGCGCATGCCTTTCGTCGATGGTCTGCAGGCCACCGAGGAGATCATGGCCTACCATCCAACGCCGATCTTGGTGCTGACGTCCTCGCTTGGCCGCCACGATGGCGGTACGACGTTTCAGCTGCTCAATGCCGGCGCACTTGAGGTGCTCGAAAAGCCCAAGGATATCGCCCAGGCCCACTCACCGGCGCTGCAGCGCTTTTTGATCGAGCGCATCAAGATGCTCGCCCGCGTGAAAGTGGTCACCCACCTGCGCGGTCGCCGTCGGCCGCGACCAACGCCGCTTGACCTGCCACCAACGCCCCGCGCCGAGCGTGCCGAGCATCAGCTGGTGGTGATTGGGGCCTCGACTGGCGGCCCGCGCGTGCTCTACACGCTGCTGCGCAGCCTGCCTGCCGATTTTCCGGCGGCTATTTTGATCGTCCAGCATATCGCCGAAGGGTTTGTCGCAAATATGGTTGAGTGGTTGAATGCCGGTAGCCAGCTTGATGTGCTGCTGGCCCGCGATGGAATGGAGCTTAAGCCCGGCCAGGTGCTGGTTGTTCCCGACACCCACCACGCCCGTGTCGATTGCTGGCGCGTGCTGCTGGATGTTGAGCCGCGCTTAATTCCGTATCCTTCAATCGATGTCACGCTGCAGTCGGCCGCCGAGCACTGCCCGAAGCATACGATCGGCGTGATCCTGACCGGCATGGGCCGCGATGGGGCCAGCGGTCTGCTCGCGCTGCGCAAGGCTGGTGGAATCACGCTGGTGCAAGATCAGGCCTCAAGCGCGATCTGGGGTATGCCGCGCGCCGCCGCCGAAAATGGTGCCGCGATGCAGGTCGTCGCCGCTGATGATCTGCCTGCCCGCCTGACCGCCCTGACGCTCGCCCAGCGGTCGCGGCTATGACCCAGCATAGCAACATCAAGTGGGAGCAGCTGCGCGATCGGCTGGCCGCCCAGTTCGGTCTGTACATCGACGAGAGCCGCCAGAAGCAGGGCGATACTGCGGTTGCCCACCGCGCACGTGTGCTGGGCCTCACGGTGCCGGCCTACTACGAGCTGTTGTTCACCCGCGCCGGCACGGCGGAGCTGCGCAACCTTGCCGAGCAGCTTGCGAACCACGAGACGCAGTTTTTGCGCAATCCAGCGCACTACCGCGCACTGCGCGAGTATGTCTTTCCAACACTCCAGCGCAGCCGTCCGCCGCTGCAGCCGATTCGCTGCTGGAGCGCTGGCTGCTCGACTGGCGAGGAGCCATATAGTATTGCGCTCGTGGCGCTGCAGGTGTTTGGCTGGCCGCTCAGCCGCCCGGTCGAGATCTGGGGCACCGACCTGAGCCAGCAGGTGCTCGATGTGGCGCGGCGTGGCGAGTACCGCGGGCGCACCCTGGCGAATATTAGCGCCGACTACAAACGATGGTTTGAGCCGCAGGAAAATGGCGGCCTCAGCGTCAGCGCAGTTGTGCGATCATTGGTACAATTTGAACAGCACAATCTGCTTGATCCATGGCCAAGCTGGGCCGCACAGCTCGATGTGGTTTTTTGTCAAAATGTGACCATCTACTTTCAGCTGTCAACATGCCAGCGCTTGGTTGAGCGCATCTACCACGCGCTGAACGATGGCGGCTATCTGTTCTTGGGATTTTCTGAGTCGCTCTGGGGCGTGTTCGATGGCTTCGAGACAGTCGAGGTCGATGGTGCCTTTATCTATCGCAAAGGCGCACAGCGGCGGCCACAGCGCCAGCAGCGCCCAGCCCAGAGCGCGCGGCCGGAGAAACCGGCGTCAACGTTTAACTGGCCCATCCGACGTGTTCAGCGCAGCGAGCCTGCGCCACGCCGCGCCGAGCCGCCGCGCTCGATCCTTGAGCAGGCCCAGCAGCTGCGCAGCACCGGTCAGCAGCGCGCCGCCCTTGATCTGCTCAATCGCGCACCATACCACGAGCGCACACCAGCGCTCTTGGCCCTGACGGCGCAGCTCCACGCCGATCTTGGTGAGCACGAGCAGGCCGCCGCCGAGGCTCGCCGCGCGCTCGAGCTTGATGTGATGCAAGAGACCGCATACTTCGTGCTCGGTGTGCTCGAGGTGCAGAATGGTGCTTGGGCCGAGGGCGCACGCCTGCTCGAGCGCGCCCTCTACTTGATACCGGAGTCGCCGACAGTCTCGTTCTATTTGGCCGAGAGCTATCGCCAGCTTGGGCGCACGGCGGCGGCACAGCGCGAGTACCGCAACACCGTGCGCAAGCTGTCCGATATCGATCCGACCGCCTTGGTCGATGGTGTCGCAGCTGCTTGGTTGATCGAAACGTGTCAGCGTTGGTTGGAGCTTTTGGAGAAAGATCATCGTGGCTAAACAGCGGACCGCTCGTCACATCTCTGGAAAAATACCTAGCTCTATGCTGAGCCATAGCCGCTTGCACATGACCCGCGCGACGCGCACTCAGCGCCAGCCAATCGCGGCGCAGGTCGATGTGCGCCAGCAAGAGCTAGAGCAGGATCTGCGGCTCGCCCGCGATCTACAGCAGGGCCTTATGCTCGAGACGGTGCCGCGCATCCCCGGCTGGGAGATTAGCGCTGTGTCGCTGCCTGCCCGCGAGCTTGGCGGCGATCTCTACGATTTCTTGGCCCCGCAGCCCGGCCAGCAGGGTATTATGATCGGCGATGTGAGCGGCAAAGGCTTACCTGCCGCCCTGCGCATGGCCGTGGCGCGCACGGTCTTTCGCTCCGAGGCGCGCCGCGAGGGCCTGGCCCCTGGCACAACCTTGGCAGCGGTGAATAATACGCTGCTCGAAGAGATGCCCCACGGCATGGTTACCATGCTCTATGCGCTGATCAACACGCTCACTGGCGAGATAGTCTTTGCCAATGCGGGCCATAACTATCCGCTGCTGATCGCCGACACGATTGTCGAGATCGAGGCCACCGGCCTGCCGCTTGGCGTGGCCGAGCTCGATCACTATACCGAGCACCGCCTAACGCTTGAGTATGGCCAAACGGCTGTCTTCTATACCGATGGCGTCGTCGAGGCCACCGACAATTTTGAAGAACTATATGGGTTTAGTCGCCTTCAGGAGCTGCTGGAGAGCGTTGGACATTTGAAGCCGCGTGCGCTGATGGCGCGCATTCTAGCTGAGGTTCGCACGTGGACGCGCGGGCGGCCGCCGGTGGACGATATCACCATGGTTGTGCTCCGCCGTCGCCTGCGCGATGTCGTCGATGAGATGCGCTCAATTGTTGCTGATATCATCGGCGTGCAAACGGCCACAGAGTGGTGGCAGTCCTTGGAGCTAGAGCCAATGCGCGAGCTTAACGACAGCGCCACGATCTTGCGCGCTGTCACCGAGATTGTCAGCCAGCAGTTTGGACGCGGCATTGCCCGTGAGGTTCAGGGCCAGCTTCGCCCTGTCATTGAAGAGTACCGTCTGATCTCTCCAGCTACGATGCGGGAAGCGCAAGGGGAGCAACCATGAGCGCCAGTCTTGACCACCTAACATTTATGCCGCTCGATCTCGATACGTTCGCTGGCAGCGAGCGCTTCATGAGCGGCACGCGGCTTGGTGCTGCCTTTGGCCGTGGCATCAAAGCCTACTTGGCAGCCCAGTACCAGGAAGCAATCGAGCACTTCAAAACGGCCTTAATTGCCGCCTATGTTGAGGGCGATGAGCGCTCGCAGATCTACGATCGCGAGCGCGCAATTATCTATCTCTACATCGGCAACGCCTGGGCCTTTCAGGATGATTGGAGCACCGCCCAGCGCGAGTACCTCGAGGCCGTGCAGACCGATCCGCAGCTGGCTGAGGCCCACTACAATCTCGGCGTGGCGTTTGCGGCCCTCGGTCAGATTGAGCGCGCGATCGCTGCTTTCAAGGAGGCGCTCGAGCATAACACGGGCCTGTATGAGGCCCACTTTGCGCTGGGCCGCGCCTACCAGCTGATGGACGATGCCGGCCGCGCCTATATTCACTTTACCTCGGCCCGCGAGCTGCGCCCGCACGCTGGCGAGCCGCTGTACTACATGGGCCTGATGCACCAGGCCCACGGCGCGCACGAGCTGGCCCAGCGCTGCTTCGGCGAGGCGCTCCAGGTCGAGCCAACCTTTATCTCCCCCAGCATGGGCGACGAGGTGCTCGTCAATAAGTCCGAGCAGGAGGTCGCCGACTGGTACTACCGCCTCAGCGAGGACCTGAAGTCGCAGGGCTACGATGAGGAGGCAAGCCGCATCTACCGCGCGCTGCTGCAATGGCGTCCGCAGGAAAATCGCGCCCACTATCTTCAGGCGAATCTGTTGGCCCGCGCACGCCGCTGGGAGGCGGCACTCGCCGAGTACCGCGCTATTCCACCCCAAGATCAGCACTACATGGAGTCGCGCTTGCGCATCAGCGCGATTCTGCGCTTTATGGGTCGCCATCGCGAGGCCTACACCGAGCTGTTCAATACGGCGCGCCTGCGCCCCAACGACGGCAATGTCTTTCTCCAGATGGGCAAGCTGCTCTATGATCTGGAGAAGCATCACGCGGCCATGCGTGCGTTCGAGCGCGCTGTCCAGCTGCTCCCAGACGATCCTACGGCGCACTACCTGCTCGGCTTTATCTACACCATGCTCGGCCACGAGGGCTGGGCCTTGGCGGCCTGGCGTCGGGCGGTCGAGCTGGCTCCCAATGCCCACTCGCTGCGCTACGACCTTGGCTATATGTATACGCGCCGCCGCCGCTATGATCTGGCCGCCAAAGAGTTTAGCTATGTGCTGCAGCACTGGCCCGATGATATTGAGACTACGTTTATGCTCGGCCTGTGCTACAAAGAGTTGCTCGAGCCAGCTCAGGCCATCCCCCTGTTCGAAAAAGTTTTGCGCCGTAATCCGCGCCATACCCAGGCTCTGTACTATCTAGGGGCCTGCTACTTGCAGGTAGGCAATAGCTCGCTGGGCAAGGCTTATCTGCGCCGCTATGAACATTTGGTTGCCCAAGAACAAACAACACCGCAGGGCCGCATACCTGCTGAGGGAGGTCGTCGATGAATCGCATCCATCTCCATATTCCGTCCGATCTGTTGTTTGAGCGCGTGGTGCGCGCTAGCGCCGCCGAGCTCGGTACGACCATGGGATTCTCCGATGAGCGCATTGAGGATTTGAAGCTCGCTGTCAGCGAGGCGGTTACCAATGCCATCGAGCACGGCAACAGCGGTAAACGCACGGCTTCGGTTGAGGTGATCTTCTCCCTCGATCAGGATAAGCTGGAGATCGAGATCATCGACAGCGGTCCCGGCGTGCAGTCCTTCAACACCGATCGCCGTGTGGTCGAGGAGGATAACCTCGAAGCAGGCATGCTGCGCGGATTTGGCATGTACTTGATCAGCGAGCTGGTCGATCAGTACGAGGTGCAAAGCTCCAGCGAGGGCACCTGTTTGAAGCTGCGCATCTTTCGCCCCAACAAGCCGAGCTAATTGTCATCATTCGTTCATCTGGCCTGCGTTGCAAAAGTAGGGTCGCTCTACTATCATGCAAGTCACCATCGGGCTGTTAGCCGATAACGAGGAATGATTCATGAGCGATGTATCTACAGTCATCAAGCGCGAAGAATTGGGCGATGTAGCGATTCTGCGGATCCTGACCAACAGCGTCGATGCGGTGTCGGCCTCAGCGATCGAGCAAGCAAGCAGCAACATGAACCCAATTACGGTGTTGGATTTTGCTGATGTGGCCTTTATCAACTCCGCTGGCATCTCTGTGCTGTTGAAGTTTGTTGTTGCTGCCCGCAAAGAGGGCCATAAGATTTTTTGTATTCATGTCAGTCCGCATCATCAGAAAATCTTTAAAATGGTTGAGATGACACGCTTTATGCCGATTATCGAAGAGCAGGATCTCGCTGCGTACGTCGATGCAAACGGTGCCCAAGCTCCATCTTCGTAGTTCATAGCGTTCGCTGCTTCTCATACACGGCTCTTTGCGAGCTTTGAAACCCTGGCAATTCGCCAGGGTTTTGTTCGTTTTTAAGGTTCTTCTAAGTTGCTGGCATGCTTTTTGCAGCGATCTACTGCTAGTTTGTCTTCTATGTGGGCGTAACGGCCCATATTTTTATGGAGAGGTCTGGGATGAATCAACTCGTTCTTATTACTGGTGGCGCTGGCTTTGTTGGGTCCCACGTGGCCGATGAGCTGCTGCGCCAGGGCTATCGCGTGCGCGTGCTCGATTCGCTGGTCGAGCAGGTTCACGGCCCTGGCAAACATCCACCAGCCTACCTTAGCCCCGATGTTGAGCTGATCGTCGGCGATGTCGCCGATCCCGCTGCTGTCCACCGCGCCCTCCAAGGCGTCGATGCTGTCTATCACTTAGCTGCGGCTGTCGGCGTCGGCCAGAGCATGTACGAGGTCGCGCACTATACCACGACCAATAACCTTGGCACCGCTGTGCTGATGGAGGCGCTGATTCAGCAGCCTGTCGAGCGCCTCGTCGTCGCTTCAAGCATGAGCGTCTATGGCGAGGGCCTTTACCGCACGCCCGATGGCCGCCTCGTCGCCGGTGCCGAGCGCTCGCGCCAGCAGTTGATGAACCATCAGTGGGAGCTGCGCTCTGCGGCCGACGCGCCGCTTCAGCCTGTCCCCACCCCCGAGACGAAGATACCCGCCTTGGCCTCGATCTACGCGCTCTCGAAGTACGATCAGGAGCGCGTCTGCCTTCTGCTTGGTCAGGCATATTCGATTCCCACGGTCGCGCTGCGCTTTTTCAACATCTATGGGCCGCGCCAGGCGCTGTCGAATCCCTACACCGGCGTGCTGGCCATCTTCGCCGCACGCCTGCTCAACGACCAGCCGCCGCTGATCTTTGAGGATGGCTACCAGCAGCGCGATTTCGTCAGCGTCTACGATGTGGCGCGCGCCTGCCGCTTGGCGCTCGAGTCGCCCGACGCTGCCGGCTCCGTGATCAACGTTGGCAGCGGCATCAACACGACCGTCCGCGATATTGCCCTGCAGATGTCCGCTGTGCTGGGCAAAGAGCATATCGAGCCGCAGATCACCAGCGAGTACCGCGTTGGCGATATTCGCCACTGCTATGCCGATATCAGCTGCGCTGAGCGCTTGCTTGGCTATCACCCACAGGTCGATTTCAAGCACGGCATGGCCGATCTTGCCGCATGGCTGGAGGGCCAGGTGGTGCGCGATCAGGTGCTCGTGGCCAAGCAGCAGCTTGCCGAGCGTGGGCTGACTCTATGATGCGCGCTGTAACGATCACTGGGCCACGCTCGACGGCGCTGGTCAATGTTCCTGTCCCGCAGCCAGCGCCCGATCAGGTGCGCGTGCGCCTGCAGGGCTGTGGCGTCTGCGCCTCCAATCTGGAGCTATGGACGGGCCAGCCCTGGTTTGAGTACCCCTGTGCGCCCGGCGCGCCCGGCCACGAGGGCTGGGGCGTTATCGACGCTGTCGGCTCCGCCGTCGCCGATTGGCACGTCGGCGAGCGCGTCGCCTTGCTCTCTGGCCACGCCTTCGCTGAGTACGATGTCGCCGCCGCGACACAGCTGGTGCGCCTGCCTGCTGAGCTGGCAGATCAGCCGCTGCCGCTGGAGCCGCTTGGCTGTGCCTTTAATATTTTTCGCCGTAGCGCGATCAAGCCGCAGCAGACGGTGGCGATTGTCGGGGTTGGCTTTCTTGGCCTTGTCCTAACCCGGCTGGCCGCCGCAGCGGGCGCACAGGTGATCGCGATCACCCGCCGCTCTGAGGCGCTCGATCTCGCCCGCACGTGGGGCGCGGCGCACACGGTTGTGATGGATGATCACTGGCGCGTTATCGAGCAGGTCCAGACGCTGACCAATGGCCAGGGCTGCCCGGTGGTGATCGAGGCTACTGGCCGCCAGTGGCCGCTCGATCTGGCCAGCGAGCTGACCGCCGAGCGCGGCCGCCTCGTGATTGCTGGCTATCATCAGGATGGCCCGCGCCAGGTCAATATGCAGCTGTGGAACTGGCGCGGCTTGGACGTGATCAACGCCCACGAGCGCGATCCCGCTGTCTATGTTGCCGGCATGCAGGCGGCGCTCGATGCGCTCGTCAGCCAGCAGATCTCCCTACAGCCGCTGCTCACCCACTCGTTCCCGCTGGATCAGCTGGCGGCGGCGCTCGATGCGACGCTGGAGCGCCCATCTGGATTTATGAAAGCGTGGCTATGTCTCGATTAACTGCAACTCGTCCACGGCTTGGCTTCCTTGGCGTTGGCTGGATTGGACGCATGCGCATGGAGGCGCTCGCCCAGCGCGATCTCGTCACGATTGCTGCGGTTGCCGATCCTGTGCCCGAGCTGGTCGATGCCGCCCTGGCCATCGCCCCCGCCGCTCAGCCCGGCCACGATCTCGCCGATCTGCTCGCGCTTGATCTTGATGGCGTGGTGATTGCAACGCCAAGCGCATTGCACGCTGCACAGTCGCTGCAGGCCCTTGAGCATGGCCTGGCCGTCTTTTGCCAGAAGCCGCTCGGCCGCACTGCTGCCGAGAATCAGCAGGTGATCGCGGCCGCGCAGGCGCACGACCGCCTGCTCGGCGTCGATCTGTCCTACCGCTATATCAGCGGCATGGACACGCTGCGCCAGCTGATTCTCTCCGGCGAGCTTGGCCAAATCTACGCCGCCGATCTTACCTTTCACAATGCCTATGGGCCGGATAAACCGTGGTTCTATGATCCGCAGCTTGCTGGTGGCGGATGTGTAATTGATTTAGGCATTCATCTCGTTGATTTAGCACTCTGGATGTTGGATTTTCCAGCGGTGGAGCATGTGACAAGCCGTCTCTTTGCTGGCGGCCAGCCGCTCCAAACAATGCAGGATCGCGTCGAAGACTACGCCGCTGCGCTGATTGACCTTGCCAATGGCACAAGTCTGCGCTTAGCGTGCTCGTGGCACCTGCCTGCTGGCTGCGATGCAGTGATTGAGGCTGCATTCTATGGCTCGCAGGGCGGCGCTGCGCTGCGCAATGTCAACGGCTCGTTCTACGACTTTACGGTCGAGCGCTTTCAGGGTACCGCGCGCCAGCTGCTCAGTAGCCCGCCCGACGACTGGGGCGGCCGCGCACTTGAGGCTTGGGCTGCGCGCCTCGCTCACAGCGCCTGCTTTGACCCCGCTATCGAACACCTTGTCCACGTCGCTGAAACACTCGATGCAATGTATCAACGCGTATGAAATTGTTGATGACAACTGATACTGTTGGCGGGGTTTGGTCCTACGCCATCGAGCTGGCGCAGGCCCTCCAATCCTACCGCATTGAGGTGGTGCTGGCCTCCATGGGCGCGCCGCTGAGCGCCGCTCAGTGGTCGATGGCCCGCGCTGTGCCCAACCTGACCGTCGCGGAAAGCTCCTATAAGCTGGAATGGATGGACGATCCATGGCCGGACGTGCAGGCGGCTGGCGCGTGGCTGCTGCGCCTTGAGCAGCAGCATCAGCCCGATCTCATCCACCTCAACGGCTACGCCCATGGCTGCCTGCCGTGGAGCGCCCCGGTGCTGATGGTCGCGCACTCGTGCGTGCTGTCATGGTGGCAGGGCGTTCACGCCACGCCGCCGCCGCCACAGTGGCGCAGGTACCGCGCTGCTGTGCGCGCTGGCCTCCAGGCCGCCGACCTCGTCGTCGCACCAACCCAGGCTATGCTGCGTGCGCTGCAGCAGCTCTATGGGCCGCTCCCATGCTCACAGGTAATTTTGAATGGCCGCAATCCCCGCCAGTTTACGCGCGCACGGAAGCAGCCGCTGATCATGGCCGCTGGTCGCCTTTGGGACGCTGCGAAGAATGTTGCGGCGCTCGATGCTGTTGCGCCACAGCTCGACTGGCCCGTGTACGTGGCTGGCTCCTCCGAGCATCCTAGCGGTGGCACGGCGCTTCATCAGCATGTGCACGCTCTCGGCTGTCTGGACGCGCAGTCCATGGCCAGCTGGCTGAGCCGCGCCGCGATCTATGCCCTCCCTGCGCGCTACGAGCCGTTTGGGCTGTCGGTGCTGGAGGCCGCGCTGTCCGGCTGCGCCTTGGTGCTTGGCTCCATTCCTAGTCTGCGTGAGCTGTGGGGCAATGAAGCAATCTTTGTCGATCCCAACGATCACGCGCAGCTCCAGTCCGCCTTGGCTGCACTGATCGCTGATGATGTGCGGCGTGAGCGCCTGGCACGTCAGGCGTATGCGCGCGCTCAGCACCTGACCACCTGCGCAATGGCCGCGAACTATGTGCACGCCTACCGCCAGTTGCTCGGTCAAGCCCAGCCTGCCCCCGCCCTCAATCTGCGCCTGCCTGCGGCTGCTCGTCAGGAGGTAATCTGATGCGCTTTGTGCTGTTCTATCACTCGGTGGTCTCGGACTGGAACAATGGCAACGCCCATTTTCTGCGCGGTGTGATCACCGAGCTACAGGCGCGCGGCCACGCTGTGCTTGTCTGCGAGCCGCGCAGCGGCTGGAGTCGCACCAATCTCGTCGCTGAGTATGGCGCGGCGGCGATCACACATTTCCAACAGGCCTTCCCTGGCTTGCACTACGCCTTCTACGATCTTGCCTCCCTCGATCTCGATGCCACGCTCGACTCTGCTGATGTGGTGATCGTCCACGAGTGGAGCGATCCGCAGCTTGTGCAGCGGATCGGTGCGCATCGCGCCCGCACCCAGTCGTACACGCTGCTGTTTCACGACACCCACCACCGCTCGGTCACTGCGCCTGCGGCGATGCGCGCCTATGATCTGCGCCACTACGATGGCGTGCTCGCGTTTGGCGCGAAGGTGCGCAATCTCTATCTGCAACACGGCTGGGCCGAGCACGTCTGGGTCTGGCACGAGGCCGCCGACACACGCCTCTTTTATCCGCGTCCCACCAGCACCTACAGCGGCGATGTCGTCTGGATTGGCAACTGGGGCGATGAGGAGCGCTCCAACGAACTACGTGAGTTTTTGATTAACCCTGTGCGTGAGCTACACGCCTGCGCACGTGTCTACGGCGTGCGCTATCCGCCCGCCGCGCTTCAGGAGCTGTCCGCCGCTGGCATGGAGTACGCTGGCTGGCTGCCGAACTACCAGGCTCCCCAGGTGCTGGCGCAGTTTCGCGCCACCGTCCACGTGCTCCGCCGCCCCTACGTCGAGTCGCTCCCCGGCATCCCGACGATCCGTGTGTTCGAGGCGCTGGCCTGTGGCATTCCGCTGATCTGCTCACCATGGGATGACTGCGAGCACTTGTTCGCCCCTGGCGTGGATTTTTTGATCGCGCACAGCGGGGCCGAGATGCAGCGCTTGCTCCAGCAGGTGCTCAGCGACGCTGAGTTTGCCCAAACCCTGGCCCGCAATGGCCTGCGCACCATCAGGGAGCGCCATACGTGTCGTCATCGTGTCGATGAGCTGCTGGCTGTTTGCGCTGAGCTAGGCCAGCCCCGCTCTCAAGGAGGTACTTCATGGCCCATGGCCTCAATATAGCCTTTTTTGGATCAAGCCTCGTTTCGGCGTACTGGAACGGCGCGGCCACCTACTACCGTGGCATTATCAAAGCCCTGCATAGCCGTGGCCATCGCATCACCTTCTATGAGCCAGACGCCTACGATCGCCAAGCCCACCGCGATATTCCCGATCCCGACTGGGCCAAGGTCGTCGTCTACCCGGCTACCGAGGCGGGTGTCTACTCAGCCCTCGCTGCCGCTCGCGACGCTGATCTGATCGCCAAGGCCAGCGGCGTCGGCGTCTTTGATGCTTTGCTTGAGGCGGCGGTGCTCGATCTCAAACGCCCGGATAATCGCGTGGTCTTCTGGGATGTCGATGCGCCCGTCACGCTCGACCGCATCGACGCCGATCCCGCCGATCCGTTTTGGCGCGCTATCCCCGGCTACGATATGGTTCTCACCTACGGCGGCGGCGATCCGGTTGTGCAGGCGTACACCGCCCGCGGCGCTCGCGCATGTATTCCGATCTACAACGCCCTCGATCCTGCTACCCACCATCCTGTCAGCCCTGACCCGCGCTTTCAGGCCGATCTTGGCTTTCTTGGCAATCGCTTGCCCGACCGCGAGCAGCGCGTCGAGGAGTTCTTTCTCGCTGCGGCGGCAACCCTTCCACGGCGCAGCTTTATCCTCGCTGGCAATGGCTGGGGCGATAAGCCCATGCCGTCCAATGTGCGCTACATCGGCCATCTGTACACCAAAGATCACAATGCGTTTAACTGCACGGCCCGCGCAGTGCTCAACATTAATCGCGCCAGCATGGCCCGCTATGGCTTCTCGCCGCCAACGCGCGTCTTTGAGGCCGCTGGTGCGGCTGCCTGCCTGCTCTGTGATGCCTGGGAAGGCATCGAGACCTTTCTTGAGCCAGATCGCGAGGTGCTCGTCGCCCACGATGGCGCTGAGGTCGCTCGTATTCTGGAGCAGCTCACGCCCGAGCGCGCCCACTCGATCGGCCAGGCCGCGCTGCGCCGCGTCCTCGGCGCGCACACCTACGCTCACCGCGCCGCCCAGTTCGAGGAGGTGATGGCGGTCTCGTCTGCGGTGGGAGGTGTCTGATGGAGCCGCTCTCGATTGTTATCCTTGGCCTGTCCATTACCTCCGCCTGGGGCAATGGCCACGCCACAACCTATCGCGGCCTTGTGCGCGCCCTGTCCGAGCGCGGACACTCGCTGCTCTTTCTAGAGCGCGATGTTCCGTGGTACGCCGAGAACCGCGATCTGCCGCATCCGCCCTATGCGCAGACCGAGCTGTACTCGTCGCTCGCTGACCTCCAGCAGCGCTTTGCGGCCCAGGTCGCCGCCGCCGACCTCGTGATTGTTGGCTCCTATGTCCCCGAGGGCGTCGCCGTCGGCCAGTGGGTGCTGCGCCAGGCCCAGGTCATGACGGCCTTTTATGATATTGACACTCCTGTCACACTCGCGAAGCTTGCCAACCACGACTACGAGTACCTCACGCCCGAGTTGATCGCCGCCTACCACTGCTACCTCTCCTTTACCGGTGGCCCAACCCTCCAGCTGCTGGAGCGCGAGTATGGCTCGCCTATGGCCCGGCCGCTCTACTGCTCCGTCGATCCAGACCTGTATGCGCCCGAGGATGTCGCGCACACATGGCTCCTCGGCTACCTCGGCACCTATAGCGCCGACCGCCAGCCCAGCGTCGAGCGCTTCCTCTTCGCGCCGGCCCAAGCCTTGCCCGCCGAGCACTTTGTTGTTGCTGGCCCGCAGTATCCCGACCTCGATGCGTGGCCCAGCAATGTGCAGCACTGCGCCCACATCCCGCCTGATCGCCACCGTCGCTTTTATAATCAGCAGACCTTTACCCTCAATGTGACCCGCGCCGATATGATTCGCGCTGGCTTTGCGCCAAGCGTGCGCTTGTTTGAGGCCGCCGCCTGCGGCGTTCCGATCATCAGCGATGTCTGGCCGGGCATCGAAACGTTTTTTGTCCCCAATGAAGAGATTCTGCTCGCTCGCTCCACCGCCGATGTCTTACGCTACCTTCAGCTTGACTCTGCTGCACGTCAAGCCATCGCGCAGCGCGCCCGCGCGCGCGTGCTGGCCGAGCACACAGCTGCTCAGCGCGCCTGTGAGCTGGAGGGCTATGTGCGCGAGTGGCGCTCTCAATCAACGCTCACTGCGGAGGTGTCATGATCGAAGCGATCAAGCTATGGAATGAGCCAAACAATATGTCCCACTGGGATTTCGAGCTGGACCCTGATTGGAGCGAGTTTGCCACCATGATCAGCCTTGGCGCTGGTGCCATCCGCCAGCTTGCACCGCGCATGCCATTGGTGATGGGTGGCATCTCGCCAATTGATCCAATCTTTATTCAACACCTCCAGGCGCTTGGCACCCTCGACTACGTCGATGCCGTCGCTGTCCACGGCTTTCCGCTCGACTGGAACCACTGGAAGATCGATGACTGGCCTGCGAAGCTCGCTGAGATTCGCGCTGTCACCCACCTTCCAGTCTGGGTCACCGAGGTTGGCGTCTCCACCTTCGGTGCCGATGAAGTGCAGGTCTTTGGCATTCAGCGCACCGCCGAGCTGCTGCTTGGCCGCGCTGAGCGCGTGTTTTGGTATAGCTTGTTCGATCTTCCGCCCACTTGGGAGGCGACAACCCGCCACAAGGAGAGCGAAGGCAGCTCCTACTATCGCCATTTCTATATGGGCCTGATCCGCGCCGATGGCTCGCCCAAGCCAGCGCTCGAGTACTTCGACCGCCGCATGGGCCTGTGCCAGTGGTTCCACTTTGAGGACCATCGCCTTGACGAGGCGGTCCACTGGTTCCGCAAGCTCGGCGTGCGCAGCATTCGCACTGGCATCAGCTGGGCCGATTGGCACCGGCCCAACGCTGTCGCGTGGTTTGATCGTCAGATGGCGGCGCTGGCTGAGTTCGATATCACGCTCACGCTCTGCTTTACACCGCCGTCGATCGGTCGGCGTCCGCATCACACCAGCCCGCCCAATGACCCACAAGAGTTTGCCACCTTTGCCCGCCAAGTCGTTGAGCGCTATGTGCTTGGGGCACAGCGGTGACCACATTTCTGCTCGTGCGCCATGCCGCTCACGCCGTCGTTGGCCAAGAGCTGTCTGGCCAGCGTCCTGGTGTTCAGCTTAGCGCCGAGGGCCAGCGTCAGGCGCAGGCGCTGGCCGCAGAGCTGGCCGCTGTTCCGCTCCAGGCGCTCTACTCCAGCCCGCTAGAGCGCACCATGGCCACCGCCGAGCTGATCGCCGCAGCGCACAATCTGCCTGTCAATGTCGAGCCAGATATTGCCGAGATCAACTTCGGCACGTGGACTGGCCGCACCTTTACTGAGCTGAGCGCTGATCCACAGTGGACGTACTGGAATACGGTGCGCAGCCTGGCCGTGCCGCCCGAGGGCGAGCCGATGGTGGCCGTGCAGCAGCGGGCGCTCACTGCGCTGCTGCGGCTTCATACGCTGCACCCCGAACAGCATATCGCCATCGTCAGCCACTGTGACGTGATCCGCGCCATTCTGGCCTACTGTCTGATGCTGCCGCTAGATGCGCTGTTGCGCTTTAGCGTCATGCCCGCGTCAGTCAGTACAGTCCGTTTTTTTCCACAGGCTGCGCCCCATGTGCTGCAAATTAATCATCTGCCCCAGCTCGTCGTCTAGTGGCATGGCCGCTAGGCGTTTGGCGCTTGATGCGCGGAGGTATATGAAAAAAGAATCGTTGTGCAAGCCGCTGCCAGCTCAGACAGCAGGGCCAGCTTTATCTGCGTCCCGCTGCTTGGGGTGTGGCTACTGCGCTGGTTCTTCTGCCTCACACGGGCTGGTTACGGATGGCCAAGCGCAGCAAACGAGCTTGCCGTAGGGGCTAAATGCTCATGCGTTAAAGCCCCACGTCCATAGAAACGCGAGAATCTTGTGGATCGCTGTTGCCGTGGATAAGCGAAATACGTGTGTGCACCGGTGCTGAGCGCGCCTACCCCTCTGCGGGTACTGAGGCATATTTATGCCTTTCTAGTGGCCTAAAGTGTCCCCGCTGTGGTGTACAGCAAGTACCTGTGCACGGCCATATTCAGTTCATTTGACATGCAGGCGGTGCGGTGGTATACTCCCACGGCTGTCGCAACGACACCGATGCCTGCGGGCATCGCACCAACCAACGGAGCCACCGCGCACCCACGGATCGCCCAAATCC
>JABXJS010000198.1 GCA_013538855.1 Herpetosiphonaceae bacterium | reverse complement strand
CAGCCACACACAAAAGGACACTAAAACCGCGACGCTGGTGCACAAAGCCGGGCCGCTGGCGGGCGCAGCCCAGGGGGTCTTGGGGAGCACCCCAGCCACACAAAAAAGGATGCGAAAACCGCCACGCTGGTGCACAAAGCCGGGCCGCTGGCGGGCGCAGCCCTGGGGGTCGCTGGGGGCCACCGCAGCCACAAAGGACGCGAAAACCGCCACGCTGGTGCACAAAGCCGGGCCGCTGGCGGGCGCAGCCCTGGGGGTCTTGGGGACCACCCCAGCCACACACAAAAGGACGCTAAAACCACCAACGGCCCGCTGAATCGGGGCCGCTGGTGGGAGAGAAGAGAGAGGAGAAGGTTTGATTGAAAGTATACGGGCGATCACCCTTTTTGTCAAGCGATTTGTCGGTGCGCTACGCTCAACGTCTGTGAACAAATATTGCTAGCTTACGCTCAAAACCTCGTATTCAGATGCAGCAGTGCGGCATTTTAATTATTGACTGTTTTAACCGCACCTACATCCTAAACACACCATACTTAACTGGCTGCATGGGCGCGTTGGCGGCGGCGCTGAGTCCCAGCGCGAGGGCCATGCGCGTGTCCGCCGGGTCGAGGATGCCGTCATCCCACAGGCGGGCGCTGGAGTAGTAGGGGTTGCCCTCGGCCTCGTACTTGGTCAGGATGGGCTGCATAAACTCGGCCTGCTCCTCCGGCGAGAGGTCGCGGCCCTGGGCCTGGAGCGCGTCGCGGCGCACGGTCAGCAGCACGTTGGCCGCCTGCGCACCGCCCATCACCGAGATGCGGCTGTTGGGCCACATCCAGAGCTGGTTGGGGCTGTAGGCGCGCCCGCACATGCCATAGTTGCCTGCGCCAAACGAGCCGCCGATCACCACCGTGAACTTCGGCACGCGGGCGTTGGACACCGCCATCACCATCTTGGCCCCGTCCTTGGCGATGCCGCCCTGCTCGTACTCGCGCCCGACCATAAAGCCCGAGATGTTCTGCAGAAATAGCAGCGGGATGCCGCGCTCGTTGCATAGCTCGATGAAGTGGCTGGCCTTCAGCGCACTCTCGCTGAACAGAATGCCGTTGTTGGCCAGAATGCCCACCGGCATGCCGTGGATATGCGCAAAGCCGGTGACCAGCGTGGTGCCATAGCGCGCCTTGAACTCATCAAGCCGCGAGCCATCGACGAGCCGGGCGATCACCTCGCGCACATCATATTGCTTGCGCGTGTCGGCGGGGATGATGCCGTACAGCTCCTCTGGGTCGTAGCGCGGCGGCTCCGGCGTGGCGAGCTCCCAAGGCGTCGGCCGCTGGCGGTTGAGGTTGGCGACGATCTGGCGGGTGAGCGCCAGCGCGTGCAGGTCGTTCTCGGCGTAGTGGTCGGCCACGCCGGACAGGCGCGTGTGCACATCGGCGCCGCCGAGCTCCTCGGCGGTGACGATCTCGCCGGTGGCGGCCTTGACCAGCGGCGGGCCGCCAAGGAAGATCGTGCCCGTCTCCTTGACGATCACCACCTCGTCGCTCATGGCTGGCACGTAGGCTCCGCCGGCGGTGCAGCTGCCCATCACCACGGCGATCTGTGGGATGCTCTGGGCCGACATCTGGGCCTGGTTATAGAAGATGCGCCCGAAGTGCTCGCGGTCGGGGAAGACATCGGCTTGCAGCGGCAGGAATGCGCCGCCGCTATCGACGAGATAGATGCATGGCAGGTGATTCTGCGCCGCGATCTCCTGCGCGCGCAGGTGCTTTTTGACCGTCAGCGGAAAGTATGTGCCGCCCTTGACCGTCGCATCATTGGCGACGATCACGACCTCGCGGCCGGACACGCGCCCGATGCCCGTGACCATGCCCGCTGCTGGCACATCCTCGTCGTACACCTCCCAGGCCGCCAGCGCGCCGATCTCGAGCCAGGCCGAGCCGGGATCGAGCAGGTGTTCGATCCGCTCGCGCACAAAAAGCTTGCCGCGTGACTCGTGGCGCGCCCGCGCTTTTTCGCGTCCACCCTCTTGAACAAGGGCTAGGCGCTCGCGAAGCTCGGCGGCCAGGGCGCGGTTGACGGCGGCGTTTTCCTTAAAGTCGGTACTGCTTGGGTCTACATGGCTGTGTATTACTGGCATAATCCTCTACTCGCTGCTGCGCTGCGTTGAGCATGCATCGATTCCTACACACCATTATACGGGATGCGCAGGCCGCCGCGACCTGCGGCTGGGCTGCTCTTGACAGCACTTTAATGGCAGTCTATCATCAACCGTACGTGTCATACATTTTTGCGAAAATGTGCATACATCGTAGACACGCGTTGAGACAGAAGGAACCACGCATGACACACGATTTCTCACTATACTTTTGGGGTGTTCGCGGCAGCCATCCAAGCCCTGGTGCCGAGTTTGTGCAGACGGGCGGCAATACATCGTGTGTGGAGATGCGCGTGGCCGGGCAAAGCTTTGTGTTCGATGCTGGCACCGGCTTGGTCGACTACGGCCGCCACCTGCTCGCTGCGGGCGCACGGCGGCCAATCTTGATCATGCTGTCGCACTATCATCACGACCACATCCAGGGCCTGCCGCACTTCGACCCGCTCTACACCGACGATCAGCAGGTCTTTATTGTGTGCCCGTGGAATATGTACCATGATCGGGTGTGGGATCTGCTGCTGCACTCATCGGCGCGCACGATGCTCTCTGAGCGCCCACGTATGCTCGCGCGCCGGAAGACGATCCAGATCGAGGGCGGCGAGCGCCTGTGGTGGAACGCCGATGCCGCCGAGCCGCTGGTCGTGAGCGTCGATGCCGCAGCCGCCGTGCCCGACGGCTACATCGAGATCAAGACCTATCGCTCGATGGCCCATCCGCGCGGCGGCTCGATGTGCTACCGCGTCGACCACGCGGGCAAGAGCGCTGTCTTTGCCACCGACACCGAGTCGTATGTTGGGGCCGATCAGGGCCTGGCGCGCTTTGCGCAGGGCACCGACTTGATCATCCACGACGCGCACTTTACGCCCGAGGAGTACAGCAACCCGCGCGCCTGCAAGCAGGGCTGGGGCCACAGCACCTGGGAGATGGCCGTCGATCTGGCGCGCATGGCCAACATTTCGAAGGTTGCGCTGTTTCACCACGACCCCGGCCACGCCGACGCGCTGATCAACGCCATCGAGCAGGCCGCCCAGGCCCAGTTCCCCGGCGCATTTGCCGCCCGCGAGGGCGACGAGGTGCTGCTGTAGCGCCAGTCAGCAGGCAGATTTAGCTCAGTGTTCAGCGCCGCGCGAGATGGAGATCGCGCGGCGCTTTGTGCTCTGAAGCGCCAAACGAGCTATGCTATAATGATTCTTGGAGCGTCTGTGATAGTCGGCGCAATGAGCTTGCGTGGCGCGGGCTGCGGCTGAAATGTCGCTGTCTCGCGCTCTTTTATAGAAGGTGGAGCTATACAATAATGGGTTTATTCAATAAACGATCCGACGGGCCAAGCCCAACGCAGGAGGCGCTGCTCGCCGCCCTCGCCACTGTGCAAGAGCCAGAGCTAGGCGGCAACCTCGTGGCGCGCAAGATGATCAAGGAGTTGATCGTCAGCGGCGGCGATGTGCGCGTGGTGGTCGATCTCACCACGCCGGCCTGCCCATTCAAGGATAAGCTGGAGCAAGACGTGCGTGCCGCCGTTAGCGCCGTTCCCGGCGTGGAGAATGTGGCGGTGGAGTTTGCCGCCACGGTGCGCTCGCTCAACGGTATTCCCGATAAAACCTCGGTGCCCGGCGTCAGCCACGTGCTGGCGGTCGCCTCGGGCAAGGGCGGCGTTGGCAAGTCGACGGTGGCGGTGAATTTGGCGGTGGCGCTGGCGCAGGACGGCGCGCGCGTTGGC
Organism: Herpetosiphonaceae bacterium; assembly: GCA_013538855.1. GTDB lineage: Bacteria > Chloroflexota > Chloroflexia > Chloroflexales > Herpetosiphonaceae > OHK22. The sequence goes on along the minus strand of JABXJS010000198.1, from coordinate 2,946 downwards.
CTGCTCGATGCCGACATCTACGGCCCCAGCGCGCCGCTGATGACTGGCGCGCGCGGCAAGCCGGGCCTGACCGAGATTCAGAAGATCGCGCCGCTGGAGGCCCACGGCATCAAGATCATCTCGGTCGGCTACTTTGTCGATGACAGCCAGCCGCTGGTTTGGCGCGGCCCGATGATCTCGTCGATGCTGCGCCAGTTTTTGTTCGAGGTCGATTGGGGCCAGCTCGACTACCTGGTGGTCGATCTGCCGCCAGGCACCGGCGACATCCAGCTCACGCTGGCGCAGTCCATCCCGCTCTCCGGCGCGGTAATCGTGACCACGCCGCAGGATGTGGCGCTGGCCGATGCGGTCAAGGGCGTCGAGATGTTCCGCAAGCTCAACGTGCCGATCCTCGGCATCATCGAAAATATGAGCTACTTCGTGGCCCCCGACACCGGCAAGCGCTACGATATTTTCGGCCACGGCGGTGCACACAGCGCCAGCCAGCGCCTTGAGGTGCCCTTCCTGGGCGAGATTCCGCTGGCCATGCCCATCCGCGAGGGCGGCGACACCGGCCAGCCTGCCGTCACCCAGACCGACGCCGAGGCCCACGCCGACGCCTTCCGCACGGTGGCGCGCAATCTTGCTGGGCGTGTCAGCGTCGAGACCCTGGCCTAGCGCGCTGGCCCATCGATGGGGCGGCCGCCGCTGCTGGGGCCGCCCCTTTGCTTTCTCAGACCGGTCTTTGGCCTGCTGGCCATGGATCGGTAGAAGACGGAGGAGCGCTATGTCTTCGGCTCCGATTCAACTTATCGATCCGCCTGCGCTGGCAGCCGATGCCGCTGCCGTATCGGACGGGCCAGCCCTCGATCAGTATGGGCGGCGCATCAACTATCTGCGCATTTCGCTGACTGATCGCTGTAATTTTCGCTGCTTCTACTGTATGCCCGCCGTCGGCATGCAGTTTGCGCCGCCGCCAGAGCTGCTCTCCAACGCCGAGCTAGAGCGCCTGATGCCGATCTTGGCCCGCGTTGGCTTCGAGAAGATTCGCCTGACTGGCGGCGAGCCAACGCTGCGGCGCGATCTTGTGCGCCTCGTCGATACGATCGCCCACACCCCCGGCATCACCGAGGTGTCGCTCACCACCAATGGGCTGCGGCTGGCCGAGCTGGCGGCTCCGCTGGCGCAGGCCGGCCTGGCGCGCGTCAACATCAGCATCGACTCGCTCGATGCGCAGCGCTTCCATGAGATTACGCGCGGCGGCGACCTGCGGCGCGTGCTCGCTGGCATCGACGCTGCCGAGCAGGCCGGGCTGACGCCGCTCAAGCTCAACTGCGTCGTGGTGCGTGGCATCAACGACGATGAGGTCGTGGAGCTGGCGCGGCTGACGGTTGCGCACCCCTGGCAGGTGCGCTTTATCGAGGTGATGCCGCTGGTTGGCGTGGCCAATGTCGCCGACGATGGCGTGGTACCAAGCGCCGAGCTGATCGCGCAGATCGAGCGTGAGCTGGGCCTGGAGTTTCTCGGCTGGTACGGCTCCGATCCGGCCCGCACGTATCAGATTCCTGGCGCACAGGGCCAGATCGGCTTTATCAGCTCAGTCAGCAATCCGTTCTGCTCGACCTGCAACCGCATGCGGCTCACCGCCGATGGGCGGCTGCATCTGTGCCTGCTGCGCGACGACGAGATCGACCTGCGCGATCCCCTGCGCTCCGGTGCCAGCGACGCCGAGCTGGAGGCGCTGATTCGCCACGCCATCTATGTGAAGCCGTGGGGCCACGGGTTGCCGCAGGGCATTCGCCCGACGCTGCGCGGCATGTCGCAGCTAGGAGGCTAGACCATGGAGCTGCCCCCTGATCTGCGGCTCGCGCTGGAGCGGGCGACGCAATCTGTGCCGCTGGCAAAGCTCCAGGTGCAGGCCCAGGCCCTCTCCGAGCGCTACCGCTCCGGCCACGCCCAGGGCCAGACCAATTTTTTGCACAGCCGCGATGATGTGCTGGCCTATGCGACCATGCGCATGCCCGCGACCTGGGTCGCGCTGCACGCTGCGCTCCAGACCATCGCCGAGCAAGCGCCCGACTGGCAGCCTGCGACGCTGCTCGATGTTGGCGCAGGTCCGGGCACGGTGGCCTGGGCGGCCGCTGGCGTGTGGCCGCAGCTGGGCCAGATCATCTGCGTCGAGCGCGAGGGCCACATGGTTAAGCTTGGCCGCGATCTGGCGCAGCAGGCGCGTGCCGTGGCCATCCGCAGCGCAGTCTGGCATACCGCCGCCCTTCAACAGCAAGCACTGCCACAGGCCGAGCTTGTGACAGCGGCGTATCTTTACGGCGAGCTGCCGCCAGCCCAGCAGTCCGCGCTTACCGCCGCGCTGTGGGCGGCGACGACCGGCGTGCTGCTGCTGGTCGAGCCGGGCACGCCGCGCGGCTTTGCACTGATCCGCGCCGCCCGTGAGCAGCTGCTGGCGGCGGGGGCGCACATGCTGGCCCCCTGCCCACACAGCGCCGCCTGCCCGCTGGCCGCAGGCGACTGGTGCCACTTCGCCGCCCGTGTGGCGCGCTCGCGGCTGCACCGTGCCGCCAAGGGCGCCGATTTGGGCTATGAGGATGAGAAGTACGCCTATGTGGCCGTGGCGCGCTTTCCCACCACGCCCGCGCCCACGCGCATCCTGCGCCATCCGCACGTCAGCGCCGGCAAGATCGAGCTGGAGCTGTGTACGCCCGTCGGCCTCCAGCGCGCCACCGTCACCAAGCGCGACACACGCTGGCGCGCCGCCCGCAAAGCCAGCTGGGGCGACGCCTTCGGGCCTGAGGACTAAAAGACTTCACCATCTTTGGCCCGCATATACAAAACTGGTGTTCCGAACTCTCGATCATCAGTAGATCACAGGACTCCCTGGGGCCAGGGTAAACGGTGTGGCGGCCGAATCGTGCGGTATCCTTTGTGGTGCCAACCAAGAAAGGAACCGTG
>JABXJS010000197.1 GCA_013538855.1 Herpetosiphonaceae bacterium | reverse complement strand
GCCGCATACCCGAGCATCAACCACGGCGCAGACGATCACGAAACAAGGCGGCACGGATCAGCGCGGCTTTTGGCGCAGGCGGGCGCAGCAGGACGCGGGCAGGGCACGGGGCCGTCAGCGCGGTTGGCTGAGCACAGCGCAGACCTTGTCGCCGCATACCCGAGCATCAACCACGGCGCAGACGATCAACAAAAAACCGCCGCTTGCTGCCTGGGCAAGCGGCGGTGAACTAGCTTGGACCCTGATAGGCGCTACTGGCCGATGAAATCGACCCGCGACTGGACCCAGAAGTTGCTGGAGAGGAAGCCTGTGGCGGCGAGTGTGTAGCTCCAGCCGGACTCAAAGCGTAGCGGCGGCGTTGTAAAGACCACGGTCGAGCTGCCGGCGGGCGTGATGTCAAAGGAGTAGGTGCCAGCGGGAACCTCGACGGTACCAGCGTCGGTGAAGGACAGGTTGGAGGCGACGACGGTGTCGGTGCCAGCCAGCTTGATGTCAACAGCGGGCGCATCAGGTGACGCGTGGATCACGTTGACGCGGGCCATGCCAGCGGGAACGGGCGAGAAATCATCGTCGTACAGCACAACCTGGAAGTTGCCCATGCTCAGCGAGCCGAGCGCGGCCACAGTGCCAGTGTAGCCACCGCTGAGCGAGAGCGGGCCTTCGAACACGGCGTCGCTCAGGCTGCCACCAGCGGGCACGATGGCCACATTATAGGTGCCGTCGGGCAGGGCCAGCTGACCGCTGAGCGCAAAAAATGGTACGTCGGCGAGGACGCGGCTGCCATCGACATAGATATCAACATTCGGCGCGTCGGGCGAGGCGTGCATAACGCGAATATAGTTCGAGCCAGACTGCGCGCTTGCCTGAGGCGCAAAACCGATCAACGCTGCCAGCGCCATCACCACCAACAAAACTCGTCGCATAAGAAAATCCTCCTTCTGAGTGTTTCTGCTACTGTAAAACAGTGCCAGCACTTCCCTGTCCATGGACTAGAGTTTTTTAAGATTGTAGCTACTTGTTTGAATATACGCGGCGTGTTTGCGGATGGATGGATGGCCGCCGAAAATTGGCGATTTAGCGCAGGAGGACTGGCGCGAAGCTGGCCTCAACGCTGAAGGCCGTCCAGGCGATAGCGTGCTCGGCTTCGGCCTGATTGGACTGGAGCCAGGCGGCGGCGACAAAGTGGCCGTTGGTGGCCAGATCGAGCTTGGCGTCCTCGCACTGCGCGCTAAGGTCGGGCTGAATCTGCTGCGCGGTGGCGTGAAAGGTGTCCCACGCGTAGACTGCGCCGCCGCAGGCCGCATCGGAGCGCCAGGCGACGACCGTGTAGGGAAACAGCGCCGTGATCTCTGGCTGGGCCGCGCTGTCGGCGCTGCTCGTGAGCTGGTTGATGGTGCTGTCGTTCTGCATGAGCCAGATCTCGCTGGCCGCGCCAGTGGCGGTGTTGCTGGCGGCGAAGGTGACGAACTTACTGCTGCTTACGCGCGGGCCGCCGCTGATCTGCCAGCCCTGGCCGGTGCTGCCGTTGAGCCAGTCGGTGCTGGTCGCAGGGTTGCTGACCGGATTCTCATAGAAGCGCAGAATATTATCGCCGTTGTCGAGGAAGGCAAAGACGACATAGGCGCTATTGTTGCTGCCGACGGCGACATCAGGCGGGCTGTACAGATCGTTGGTGCTGACGTCGTTGACCATAAACTCAAGATTGGCGCTGCCGCCCCAGGGCAGGCTGTAGTAGAACAGCGCCTGGTAGTCGCTGACCGTGCTCAGGTACTCGTAGGCGACGTGGAGGGTGGCGGTGGTATCGACGGCGGCGCGCGCATTGACCACAACCTTATTGGCGCTGGTGGAGATCGGGTGGTCGCTGTCGCTTTGATCAAGGCGGCGGTAGCGCAGATCTACGCCCAGATCGCCGTCGTGGTTGGTGTAGTAGAGCGCGTAGACCTGATCGCCGTTGGCGACGAGCAGCGGGCTATAGCCACTGCGGCTGGTCATGCCTGCTGGCGTGAGCCTGGTCAGCAGCGGCAGCGGATCGAGGCTTTCTGGGATGCTGACGATGTAGTCGATGCATTGGGTGCCCACATCTGGGCAGATCGAAGCGGCGAGGTAGGTGGTGCCGCTCGGCGTCGCCACGATGTCTGGATCGATGATAAAATCGCCGGGAACAGCCGGGATGAACTCCAGGTAGCCAGTTTGTGCGCTGAGCTGCATGCGCTTGTAGATGAGCTTGCAGCCGATGTCGCACTGGCTCCAGGCGTAGTGGCGCACGCCATGGCTGTCGATAGCGACAACCGGGTGGCGGCTGCTCTGGGTGGCGGCGCTGGCATCCTCAAGTGGCAGAGCAGGGTAGACGGTAGTGGCGCAGCCGCTGAGCACGACGAGCAGCAGGCATGCGCAGAGCGTGAATAACCGACGCATAGACAATCTCCTTGGGCTAGGCTCTGCCACCGTCGGCAGAGCCACGGTTGAAGGGCTGTATGCGCTAGCGCAGCGAGTTTTGTTCCATGGCTGCCGCGTTGCTTACGCCGCTGCCATAGTGACGGCGGCAGCAGCGTGGTGCTGCGCATGGGCAGGCGGATTGTAGCTGCTTACAACAACCATGCTCGGTACACAGTGCTGATAGCGCGACTATAGCATGGCGCGAGTGCTTGCCCGATGGCGTGCATCCGCTGTGTTGCTGATACAGGTCTAGCGTAGGAATCAGGTTTTAAGCACAAGCGCCCTGCAAGGCGCAGAAGTGGAGGCTGATGATGGATGTTCGTGAGAGCTGGCGGCGGATTGCGGCCTGGTATGCGCGCAATACCCCGCGCGGCCTGCTGCGCCTTGCGCCAGGCGTAGCGCCCGAGCTGCTGGACGAGTTCGAGGCGCTGATTGGGTGCGCGCTGCCTGCGGATGTGCGCACGTCGTTCTTGCTGCACAACGGGAGCCTGATCGACCAGACTTTCTACACCTATGGTGAGCTGGCCGACTACGGCGAGCTGCTGCCGCTGGAGCGCGTGGCCGAGCTGTGGCAGATGTACGGCGAGGCCCTGGCCGAGGGCGACTTTGCCGACCTTGATCGCGCCGCCTTGTCCGCCACCGACAGCGCGGCCCAGATCAAGCCGCTATTCTGGAGCGCGGCGCGCATCCCGCTGACTGAGCGCAGCGAGGACCATCTGCTGCTTGATCTTGATCCTGCGCCTGCTGGCGTCGTCGGCCAGATTATCCTCCACGAGCGGGCTGCTGGCCCACGCGCCGTGATCGCCGCGAGCTGGGCGGAGCTGCTCAGCCAGCTCGCGGACGATCTAGAGGATGGGCGCTACATCTTCGATGCCGACGCTGGCGGCGTGATGCCGCTGGACACGCTTGATACCTGATATGTCAGGTCGTCAAGCAGCTACTTGCTGCAGATCGGCACCCAGCCACGGCGACTAAGCAGCGTCGCATACATCGGCGGCGGCAGCGTGCAGATGCTGTCGCCGTCCACGGCAGGCAGGCAGGTGCGCAGCTCGTCGAGCTGACCGGCGCGCACCTTCGCGGCCCAGTCTGGCTCGTAGAGGGCCACGCGGCCTAGGCCGACCAGCGCCGCGCCCATGTGCAGTGCGTCGATGGCCTGCTCAGGCGTGGTGATCGAGCCGACGACGATCACCGGCTTGTCGCCATTGACGCGATCTAAGACAATCTGCGAGCGTGGCCGTGTGTCGTCGGGGTTGCGCAGCGAGCCTTGGCGATAGTTGCCGAGCGAGACGTGCAGATAGTCGAGCGGCAGCTCGGTGAGCGTGTCGACAAGCTCCAGCGTGTCGTCCATGGTAATGCCGGGATTCTCGACCTCCTCCGGCGAGAAGCGGTAGCCGACGACGCCCTCTAGGCCGACAGCGTCGCGCACAGCCTGCACCGTCTCGATGATAAAGCGCATGCGCTTGTCGAGGTTGCCGCCCCAGCGGTCGGTGCGGCAGTTGGAGTGGGGCGAGAAGAACTGCTGCAGCAGGTAGGTGTTGGCTCCGTGAATCTCGACGCCGTAGTAGCCGGCCTGGATCGCACGCTTGGCGGCGGCGGCGAAGGACTCGATGCTGGCCTGAATCTCGGTGGTGCTCATGGCGCGCGGTGTGACCGCGTCGGGCCGTGCCGCCGGAATCGGCGACGGTGCGCGCGGGGCACCCTCGATCACCTGCGGGTTGGACATGCGCCCGGCGTCGTGGATCTGGAGCAGCGGCATGCCGCCCTCCTCGCGCACGGCCTCGGCCACGCGGCGCAGCGAGGGCAGGAAGCGGTCATCGGAGCAGCCCCACTGGCCGATGAAGCCTTTGCCGGCCGGGTCAACGTAGCACGCAGCGGTGATGATGGTGCCGATGCCGCCAGCGGCGCGGCGGCGCAGGTACTCGACCTCGGCGTCGCTCACGGTGCCGTCTGGATGCGATGAGTAGGTGGTCATCGGGGCCAGCGCCAGGCGATTGGGCACAGTGATATTGCTGTAGGGCATGGCAAACGGCAGCCAGAGCAGATCGGTGTTCATGCGTCGGTCTCCTCGCTAGATGCAGCTGATGGGGTGGTGCGCCAGGCTAGGCGCTGCTGGATGCTGGCCTCATAGCCGTGGCTGGTTGGCTCGTAGTAGCGGCGGCCCTGTAGGTTGGCTGGCAGGTGCTCTTGCTCGACCTGGGCGTCGGCGTAGTCGTGGGCGTACTTGTAGCCTGCGCCGTAGCCCAGGCCGCGCATCAGCCCGGTGGCGGCGTTGCGCAGGTGCAGCGGCACAGGATCGTTGCGCGTCTCGGCCACGTCCTGCTGCACGGCTCCGTAGGCGCGATACACCGCGTTGCTCTTGGGCGCTTGCGCCAGAAACACCACCGCCTGCGCCAGCGCCAGCGCGCCCTCGCCAGCGCCCATGAAGTGCACGGCCTGCTGGGCGGCGACGCACATCGCCAGCGCGTTCGGCTCGGCTAGGCCGATGTCCTCGACCGCCATGCGGATGACGCGGCGAGCCACATAGAGCGGGTCTTCGCCGCCCTCCAGCATGCGCCCGAGCCAGTACAGCGCGCCGTCGGGATCGCTGTCGCGCACCGACTTGTGCAGCGCCGAGATGCCGTCGTAGTGCAGCTCGCCATTTTTGTCGTAGGCCACGGTGCGGCGCTGGTAGGCCTCGATGATGGCGTCGCGATCAATCTGGCGCGTGCCGTCCTGCAGCGGCTGGGCTAGCGCGGCGGCCTCCAGCGCGGTCAGCGCCGCACGTGCGTCGCCGTTGGCCAGGTTGACCAGCGTGCTGCGCGCGTCGGCGGTCAGGGTGGTTGGCGGCTGGCCCAGCCCGCGCTCACGATCGGCGAGCGCGCGGTCGACGATTGCGCCGATGTCGTCGTCGCTGAGCGCCTCCAGGGTGATCACGCGGCAGCGCGACAGCAGCGCGCTGTTGATCTCAAACGATGGGTTTTCAGTTGTTGCGCCGATGAGCACGACCGTGCCGTCCTCGACGTGCGGCAGCACCGCATCCTGCTGGGCCTTGTTCCAGCGATGGATCTCGTCGATAAACAGGACGGTGCGCTTGGTGTACATGCCGCGGCGCTCGTTGGCCTCCTTGACCACCCGCCGCAGATCGGCCACGCCAGCGCTGACCGCCGACAGCGGCTCGAAGTGCGCCGACGACGCCTGCGCCAGCAGCCGCGCCAGCGTGGTCTTGCCAGTGCCCGGCGGCCCCCACAAAATCAGCGAGAGCAGCTGGTCGCGCTCGATCAGCCGCCGCAGCAGCCGCCCATCGCCAACGATCTGCGCCTGCCCGACGAACTCATCGAGCGTGCGCGGGCGCATGCGGGCGGCCAGCGGTGCCTCATTGGCGCGCGCCGCCGCCGCGTGTGCGCTGAACATGTCCTCCATAGTACCTAACCTCTTTCGCCTGAGCCGTTGGTTTCAGCTGCCATGGTACCATGTTCCGCGCCGATGCTCGCCAGTCCCAGCGCCAATCATCCGCCGTCGCCCCTGGCGCTGCCTACGTACTGGTGTCGTGGGCTGGCTGCTTTTTGGGCGGATGCAGGCCCGTGCTGCGGCGTCGGCCCCCGCGCCGTAGCCGCAGCAGTCTCCATCCGCCCGTGTAGGCGGGATTGCCCAGCGCCGTATGCTGAAGGCAACGCTGGCTGGCAGCGTTGAGCCACGCTTGGCCCTCATTTGTCCTCTGTTGTTGCTCCACGCTCTGCAACCATAGCGTAGTAGTGAGTAAGCAGCTGGTGCGCTGGCATAGCGCTACTTTTGATCTTCTCTGAAATAGGCACAGGATTTCTGGAGACCGAAAGGTTAAGAAGATGCCTGAGTTGATCAAGGTTGGGCGGCAGCGCAGTGAGTTGATTATCACTTAAGTAGAGTGTCTGGAGCAAAGCCAGCTGGATGATGTCCTGCGGTATGCTGGTGAGCTGGTTTTCAGAGAGATTAAGCTCGCGAAGATGAGCTAGCTGGGTGATAACTGAGGGAAATACGCTGAGCTGATTGTTACTTACATCAAGGAAGCGCAGCTGTTTGAGCTGGGCGAGCGCGCTTGGCAGTGCGGTGAGCTGGTTTGCGCTTAGCTCAAGGTATTGAAGCTGGCGCAACTGGCCAATCGTAGCGCTTAGTTCGCTAAGGCTGGTGTAGCGCAGATTAAGCGCGAGCAGATTTGTCAGCTGTCCAACACAGCTCGGCAAGTGCTGCAATGGTGAGCCGCTAAAGTCCACCGTGCGTAGTTTCTGCAGTTGACCAAAGCTCTCAGGCAGGCTGCTTAGGTTGCTTTGGACGAGCGTGAGCTGCTCTAGGTTTGTAAGCTGCCCGATGCTCTCGGGTAAGCTATTGAGCGAAACATAGTTGAGGTTGAGCGTTTGAAGCTGCGTGAGCTGGCCAATGCTTTCCGGCAAGCTGGTCAGAGCAGTATAGCTGAGGTCGAGCGTCTGAAGCTGCGTGAGCTGGCCGATGCGCTCGGACAAGCTGGTGAAGAAAAGCTGACTGAAGTTCACATGGCGTAAGTTTGTGAGCTGCCAAAACCAGTCCGGCAGACTGCTGAGCTGCATGGAGGAAATATCTATGCTTTGCAGGTTGCTTAGCCCGGCGATCCACTCAGGCAGAGTTGTGAGTCGTGCATCATTGATATTGAGTGTATGCAGGTGAGGCAAGCTCCCAATCCAAGGTGCAAGCTGTAGCTGAGGATTATCGCCTATGTTGAGGTCTTGTAGCTCAAGCAACTGCGCCATCTGGTCAGGTAGCGTTAGCAACCCATTGCTGCTAACATCTAATACCTGAAGCTGACTGAGCTGCGCGATCATAGCAGGAATAGCTTGGACATTGTTATAGCTTAGGTTGAGCTTTTCTAGCCCATGCAGCTGCAACACAACCGCTGGAAAGTGTTCGAGTAGTGTGCTACCAAGATTAAGTGCTCGTAGCATGCGCATCTGAGCCATCCATTCGGGCAAGGGGGCGAGTGGATTATCACTGATGTCGAGGGTGTGCAGCTGCTCTAGCTGTAGCAGCCATAGGGGTAGATGCACAATCTGAAGGTCCGCCAGTCCAAGCATCTCTAGCTGAGAGCAGCTGCCAAGCCACTCGGGTAGCCCGCGTATGCTGTTGTAGCCAATGTCAAGCTGGGCCAGATTGCGCAACTGGGTAATGCTGTGCGGCAACTGCTGGAGTTTATTGAAGCTGACGTCAAGCCGCTCTAATGTGCTGAGGCAGGCTATTGCTGCGGGTAGATCGCTCAACTGGTTGAAGCGTACATCGAGAACCTGCAGCCCCTCCAGCAGCGCGATCTCCGCTGGCAGCACGTTAAGCTCTGTTTGATCTAGGCTTTTCCACCCGCTTTCATTCTCATCATGCCAGCGTGAGAGGTTGAGCGTGTGCATGGTGAGTAGGTCATGGCGCAACACCTCTAGCTCCTCTGGTATCCAGAGCACATGTTGGTTGTCGCGCTGTAGCGCTGTGAGAAATGTATCAACTGCATGGGTGTCCATAGGGCCTCCTCTGCTCACTGTGCGCACGGCGCTCTGCTGCTGATTGATAGGGTATTAATATAGCACATATGTTTGTGTTTGTCGTGGGTGATGAGGATGATGGCCCCGAGCTTTGCTGCCCGCGTCTGCTCCCCCGCGCCATGTGCTGAAGAAGACGCTGGTCGGCGGCATGGTTGGGCGGATGCAGGCCCGTGCTGCGGCGTTGGCCCACGCGCCGTAGCCGCAGCAGTCTCCATCCGCCCGTGTAGGCGGGATTGCCCAGCACCGGGTTTGGGGCAAAGGCGCTCGCTGGCGGCGGTGCAGCGGTGCGCGCTCGCTGTGATGTTGCGCCGCTGCCGCCGCGCGCTCCGTAGCGCTGTTGTTGCCCGCCAGTGCTTTTTTTGGAACAAAAAGCGCCAGCGCCACGCCGTCGGCCCACGCGCCGTAGCCGCAGCAGTCTCCATCCGCCCGTGCAGGCGGGATTGCCCAGCGCCGTGTTTGGGCAAAGGCGCTGGCTGACATCTCTGCTAACACTGTACTACGACGAGCAGGCCACCCGCAGCCACGGATCGCCACCAGTGAGCGGACGATTAAGCACCAGCGCCGGCCCACGCCGCGCTAGCGGCAGCGCCTGCGCCGGCGCTTATTTTTCAAAAAAGCATCCTGCACGAGTCTGGCCGGGCGCGGCCGGGCTGCCTGCGAGTGCTGGAGCAGGCCACCCGCAGCCACGGATCGCCACCAGTGAGCGGACGATTAAGCACCAGCGCCGGCCCACGCTGCGGTAGCCTGAGCGCCTGCGCCGACGCTGCTTTTCAGAACATATTGCCCTGCTAGCTGGTGCTGCTCGCCGCTTTGCGGGCGCGGGCCGGACGGTAGGTGCTTAGTGCATGCTTGGGCCGCGCTCCGCGATCAGCTGCTCCAGCAGCTCTAGGCGGCGCTTGCTCTCGTCGCGCTGGGTGATGAGGTGGGTTGGCGGCTGGAGGCCGTGCTGGGCGATCTGTAGCTCAAGCGTGGCCAGGTTGCTGCGGTAGGTCTGCGCGAGGGACTGGAGCGCGCCAAGGCTGAAGTCGCGCATGTGCTCCATCTGCTCGCCCTTGAGCTGCTTGTCGAGCATCGCGGTGATCTGGCGCTCCTGGCGCTGCTGCGGGGCCTCGATGCCGTCGAGCACCTGGCGGATGGCGATGCGCTCACGCAGGCCGCGCGGGATGAACGTCTGCTCGCCCATCTGCTCCAGCTGGAGCAGGTAGTCGTAGTCCTCGCTGATGGCGGGGTGGCCGGGGATGGGCACGACCTGCTGCGGCGTGAGCTTCTTGATCGAGCGGTGGATGGCCTCGAACTGCGAGCGCATTTCGGAGAGGAAGCGGCGGCGCGTGGCGGGCGGGCCAGCAACCCAGATGATGATCTGCCTGGCCTCGCGGTCGGCGCGCACGAGGGCGCGATTGCCGTCCTCGGGCTGGCGCAGCACCACGCCGTTGCGCCAGTAGGTGTGGGCGTCGATGCGGTGCTCCATGCGCACCATAAAGCGCGAGATGACGCTGCCGGGCAGCACGTCGTAGTGGTACTCGAAGGCCAGCACATCGTCCCATTCGCCGGTGTCCGGCTCCTCCGGCGGCAGCAGGTCGGGGATGAGCACGCGCTGCTGGGTGTTGTCGTCGAGGTAGAAGCACAGCTCGAACTTGCGCATCATCTCGATGATGAAGTAGTGCTTGCGGCGGGGATAGCGCTTGTTGTCGAGGATGTCGCCGAGCTGGCGGCAGTCGAGCACGCCGTGGTGCTGAGTGGTCAGCGACGGCTCGTTGAGGATGGCGTAGACCGCCTGCGTCACCCAGTCGGGCCGCAGCACGTTGGTCTCCTCTAGGCGCGGGTCGTCGCGGAAGTTGAGCACTGCGCCGAGGTCGTGCAGGAAGCGGATGAGCTGCTGCTGCTCCCAGCCGTAGCTGATGCCCGCCTGCTCGCACAGCTCGATGTAGCTGTCGAAGGGAATGTGGTCGCGCTCCAGCTGCTCCAGGCGCTGCTTGACGTCAAACCAGGTGATCGGTATCTGATCGTGGACGTGCGGCAGGTCGAGGACGTGGGCGGGCAGGGCGGCGCGCAGGGCGGCGAGGCCGTCGCCGCGCTCGCAGGAGGTGGGATAGAAGGCGCGAATCTGCGGGTACTTGCGCTGGAGCGCCCGTCGATCCGGGCTAAACGGGTGCTGGTCGGTCTTGTTGCCGACGATGATGATCGGCGAGTCGCCGCCGAAGCTCTCGATGAGCTTGAGCCAGTACTCCAGGCGGTTGTCCTCGTCGCTGGAGCGGGCGTCGAGCACCAGCACATACAGCGTGCGCTGGGTCATGAAGAACTGATGGGTGGCGTGCATAATCTCCTGCCCGCCAAAGTCCCAGATGTTGCAGCGATACTGCTGGCCCGCGGCGTCGTGGATGGGCCAGTGGCGAATCTGAATGCCCTCGGTCTTGTTCTCGTTGGGGTTGAAGTCGCCGTCGATCATTTGGCGGATCAGCGACGTCTTGCCCACGCCGCCCTGCCCCACGAGCACCACCTTGGCCTCCGCCATAGCCCGCCGCGGCTGGTAGTAGTACTCAAGAATGGTCTTGACATTGCTTGGTTTATCTAAAATCTCCGGCGGAATAAGCAGCGGGTTGCCGGAGAGATCTAATTGTCTGAGGCGTGCTAGCTGATCAAGCTTGGGTGGCAGCGTCTTGAGCTGGTTGTTTTTGAGCTGTAAAGTCTCAAGATGCTTTAGCTCGGCTAGGTTGACTGGTAGTGCTGTAATTTGATTCTTGGCTAGATCGAGTCGTTCAAGAAATGCAAGTGTTGTGATAGCTGCTGGCACCTGTATAAGTTTGTTATTGCCAAGATAAAGTTTGCGCAAATTCTTTAAGAAAAATAGATTTTTTGGCAGCCTAGTGAGGAGATTATCCAGAAGATCAAGCTCCTTAAGGTTGGCGAGTTGGCCGAGCGACTCGGGCAGAGTGGTGAGTTGATTCCTGCTGAGATCAAGCTGTTGGAGGGCGGTGAGTTGGCCGAGCGATTCCGGAAGAATGGTGAGTTGATTCCTACTGAGGTTGAGGGATTGGAGGGCGGTGAGTTGGCCGAGAGACTCGGGCAGAGCGGTGAGCTGATTATTGCTGAGATCAAGCTGTTGGAGGGCGGTGAGTTGGCCGAGAGACTCGGGCAGAGCGGTGAGCTGATTATTGCTGAGATCAAGCCGTTGGAGGTTCGTAAGCTTGCCGAGCGCCTCAGGCAGGGCGGTGAGTTGATTAGAACTGAGATCAAGCCGTTGGAGGGCGGTGAGTTGGCCGAGGGACTCGGGCAGAGCGGTGAGTTGATTATTGCTGAGGTGGAGGGATTGGAGGGCGGTGAGTTGGCCGAGCCACTCCGGTAGCGTCTTAAGCTCATTGCTGGCGATATTAAGATGAGTCAAGTTTTTGAAATTGGTGAGCCATGTTGGTAGACTGCCTACACTTGATCTTGCAATTCCAAGCTGCTCAAGCTGGGTGTAATCTTGCAGCCACTCAGGCAGCTCGCGTAGCTTGTTGTAGCCAATATCTAGCTGAACTAGCGTTTTTAGTGCTTCAAGCTTCTGCGGCAGCAGCGGCAGTTCATTGCTCTTAACATTAACCTTTTGCAGTGCCGCGAGCTTGCTTATCGTGACTGGTAATTCAACTAGTTCGTTATTTTGGATATCTAGTTCTTTCAGACCATCGATCAGTTCAATCTCGTCGGGCAGTATCCGAAGCGGCGTATGCTCCAGGCTTTTTCGGCCTACATCGTGCCGTAACCCCCACGGGGTTAAGCTGAGCCTCCCCTCGCTCAGCACCTCCTCATAAATTTGCTCTAGCTCTTCGGGGAGCCAGGCGATGTGCGGGTTGTCGCGCTGGAGGGCGGCTAGGAAGGTTGCGACGGCCTGGGCGTCCATGGGCGGCCTCCTCTCGGCTGGGGCTTTGGGCGGGAACTGCGGGCATTGTAGCAGATCGGTGGGCGGCTGGGTAGGGCTGGCGCTGTTAGGATGGGCGCTGGCGGCGTTGGCCTGCGCGTTCACCAAATTTTTATCTTTGGCCGCTTGTAGGGATGTGCATCTCGTGATACCCTAACGAGTGAGGCTCGTAGCCTATGCCCGGCTATGCCATCGCTTTCGTTCGGCCCCCAGAGCGGCCTGGACCGCTCGCTGCCTTCGCACTTCTCTGTGCGGCGGCACGCGGCTGTGCGACGGCGCTGCGGCGGCGCGGCCTCGCAGCTACCATAGAAGAGACGCTCTTAGACAGCGCTGTCTCTTACGGCCTGCGCCCGCTGTCCGGCGCAGGTCCGAGTGCGAAAAGGAGCATTCATCCATGTCTGAGGAAAAAACGCAGACGACCGCTGGCGGTGCCCCGATCTCCGACAATCAGAACTCGCTCACCGCTGGCCCGCGCGGCCCCCTGCTCATGCAGGATCACCAGCTGCTGGAGAAGATGGCGACGTTCAACCGCGAGCGCGTCCCCGAGCGCGTCGTGCACGCCAAAGGCTCGGGCGCGTTTGGCACCTTCAAGGTCACCAACGACATCAGCGCCTACACCAAGGCCGCCGTCTTTGCCCAGGTCGGCAAGGAGACGCCGGTGCTGCTGCGCTTCTCCACCGTCGCCGGCGAGCACGGTGCCGCCGACGCCGAGCGCGATGTGCGCGGCTTCGCCGTCAAGTTCTACACCGAGGAGGGCAACTGGGACCTCGTCGGCAACAACACGCCGGTGTTCTTTGTGCGCGATCCGTATAAGTTCAGCGACTTCATCCACACCCAGAAGCGCAACCCCAAGACCAACATGCGCTCGACCACGGCCATGTGGGACTTCTGGTCGCTCTCGCCGGAGAGCCTGCACCAGGTCACGATCCTGTTCAGCGACCGCGGCCTGCCCAACGGCTATCGCTTCATGAACGGCTACGGCAGCCACACCTACAGCCTGATCAACGCCAACAACGAGCGCTTCTGGGTCAAGTTCCACTTCAAGTCCATGCAGGGCATCAAGACCTTGACCAACGCCGAGAGCGCCGAGTTGATCGGCCGCGACCGCGAGAGCGCCCAGCGCGATCTCTTCGAGTCGATCGAGCAGGGCGACTACCCGCGCTGGCGCGTGTGCGTCCAGATCATGCCCGAGGCCGACGCCGACACCTACCACGTCAACCCGTTCGACCTGACCAAGGTCTGGCCGCACGCCGACTACCCGCTGATCGACGTGGGTGTGCTGGAGCTGAACCGCAACCCCGAGAACTACTTCGCCGAGATCGAGCAGGCCGCGTTTGAGCCGTCGAACATCGTGCCCGGCATCGGCTTCTCGCCGGACAAGATGCTCCAGGCGCGCATTATGTCCTACGCCGACGCCCACCGCTACCGCATCGGCGTTAACTACGCCGCGCTGCCGGTCAACAAGCCGCACGTGCCCGTCAACACCTACCACCGCGACGGCCAGATGCGCTTCGACGACAACGGCGGCGGCTCTGTCAACTACGAGCCAAACAGCTTCGGCGGCCCCAAGCAGGACCAGCGCTACGCCGAGCCACCGCTGAAGATCAGCGGCGACGCCGACCGCTACGACCACCGCGCGGGCAACGACGACTACACGCAGCCAGGCAATCTGTTCCGCCTGATGAGCGACGACCAGAAGCAGCAGCTGTTCAGCAACCTCGCCGACGCGATGCAGGACGTGCCCGAGTTCATCGTGCGCCGCCAGCTCGCCCACTTCTACAAGGCCGATCCGGCCTACGGCCGCGGTGTCGCCGCCGCGCTCAACATCGACATCTCCGACATCGAGAAGGAGCATGGCGAGTCGGCCACCAGCCAGGTCGGCTAGGCTACGCCACCGTTCAATCACGCGCTCGCGGCTCTGGCAGCTGCGGGCGCGTGGTGTTTAACACCGTCAGGCGCTGGCGGCTGCAGGGGTGGTTATTGGAAAAAAGAATCGTCTGCGCCAGCCCGCGCACAGCTCAGCCGACAGATTCAGCGCTGGTGCCGTCTCCCTCGTTCACCAGTGGTTGCTCGTCGCTGCGGGTGGCCTGCGCCAGGCCGCCGGGCCGCCCAGCAGCGCCAGGGACCGCGTGCGGCGCTGGGCAATCGCGGCCCACGAGCGAGCACCACCCAACGGGTGCCCGGCGGCTACGCGGCGCAGGCGGACGTAGCCCATGGACGATTAATCACGTGAACCTCGCTCCAGGCCGCCCAGCAGCATGACGTGACATAATCAGCGCGAGGCCAGCGTGGCCCACGCGGGAGCGAGCAGGGCTGCGGCTACGCGGCGCAGGCGGGCGGATCAGGCGGGCGCGTTTTTCACGCGAACCTTGCGGCGCAGCTGCCGCGCAGCGTGATGTGCCATACGCGGCGCTGGGCAATCGCGGCTAACGAGCGTGGGTGCAGGGCTGCAACTACGCGGCGCAGGCGGGCGGATCAGGCGGGCGCGTTTTTCGCACCACATAGTAGCCCTGTCGCCACTACGCAGCGTGATGTGCCATACGCGGCGCTGGGCAATCGCGGCTAACGAGCGGGTGAGCACCACCCAACGGGTGCCCGGCGGCTACGCGGCGCGAACGGGTGGAACACGCCGACGCTTGTTTCACCAAAACCGTGCCCCGAATCGCCCAGGAACTTAACACGACATAAGTGATGCAGCGGCTAGTACGGTGGCTCGGACGGGCCTTGGTAGCCGCAGACGCCGACGCGCGGCGAGTTGACGATGGAGACGTAGAGCGCCTCGTCGTCCTCGGCGTGTGGCTCGTCGGCGAGGTGGGCGGCGCAGTAGAGGCTATTTTTACCCTCAAACGCGCACTCCTGACACTCGGCGACGGCGGCCTGCTCACAGCGCGAGCACTGGTAGAACGGCGGGTCGTTGCGCGCCATCAGCGTGATCGGGTGCGGCGAGAGCGGCAGGCCGTAGCGGACGCCAACCAGCTTGATGCGCGTCTCCGTGGAGCTGCCAAAATCGTAGATGTGGGTTAGCTCGACGCCAGGGCGCATAACCTCGCCGAGCTTGCGGCGCATAGCAATCTCTGCACCGCGCCAGCCACCAACGGAGAACTGGCTGAGGTGGCCGCAGCACTCGAGCCAGATGGCCCGCAGGTACTGGTCGAGCTTTTTGAGTGTGGTCAGCGTGCTTAGCTCAAGCTGGAGCCAGTAGCTCCCGCTCCACGCATCGTAGACGTGCAGGTGGGCGAACTCGTCGGGCTGTTCTTTGGCGGCTGGCGCACGCTCTAGCAGCGCCTGGCGCTTTGGGCAGGTCGGCAGATGCTTGGCCATGCCGCTGCGGGTCAGCGATTTGCCACAGTAGGCGCATACGCCGCGGGTTTGCGCTTGACGCGACATACGGGCACTCCTTCTAAAACGGGTTGTGTTGCTAGCGCAGACATGGAGTCTAGGTCGCCGCTGTGCCAAACGTTGGGTATGGCTGCTCCTGCGGCGGGCTGTTGCGTGTTGTGTGGACGAGCTGTGCGCCGATTGAGGACGTGGGTGTGTGGTGGTCGGCGCAGGGAGATTGTACCGCAAAAACGCCGGTATGCGTGTAGGATATGGTAAAGCTCTGGGAGCTGCTTTACTGGCGTAAGTGTCGATTGGTGTATTGGCAGGGTAGGCGCTGGTGCATAAGCGGCTGCGGGGCGATACACTGTTGGATCGCCCCGCAGAGCGTGGTGGGCTAGCGGTTGAGGCGCTGGCGCACGGCGTCGATGATCTTCTGGTTGGCGGGGAAGCTGCCGTCGCGGAGCATGGCGTGGACCAGCTCGCCATCGACGGCCACATCGAAGGTGCCCTCGGCCCACGGGATGATCTCGATGGCCTCCAGGCCGTAGGTGAACTCGTACATGAGCGCGCGGGCCAGCTCCAGCGCCTGCGGCTCGTAGCCGCACGCGGCGCAGTAGACGATGCGCACGCGCACGAGCGTGGGAGCGTCGCTCATGCTACTGACCTCGGGCCTGGCTCAGGCCGCGATCAAGCAGCTCGTGCAGCTCGCGCACGACCTCGCGGTCGGACTGCTCGCGGTGCTGGGCGCGGAACTCGCCGAACGCCTGCATCATGCGGTTGCGCGCGGCATCGGGCAGGGTCGCAGGCGATGCGCCTGGCTCGACGCCCGCAAAGGCCGGGTCGGTGGCGAACAGCTTGGCGAGGTACTCGCCCTGGAGGCGGCTGATCTCTTCTGGGCGCTCGATGAAGTGGCCCAACTCGTTGAAGCTCTGGTCGAAGAAAACAAACACAGGGATGGACATGTGCTGGCCATCTTTGAGGTACTGGTTCATCAGGTCGTGGTTCTGGTCGCGCAGGAAGATGCTCAGGTTCAGCTTGCCGCTGGCCTCGGCCAGGCGCGCGAGCACAGGCAGGTTGTTGATCACATCGCCGCACCAGTCCTCGGCGATCACGACGACGTTGAGCGGCTGCGGCAGGTCTTTGAAGAACGCCAGCTGCTCGTCGCTGAGCTGGACGGTGTTGTAGTTCTCCTCCAGTCGCTCGCGGTTGCGCGTCATCTGATCCAGGTACTGCTGAAAGCTCATGCCCTGTGCAAAGCGCTCCTTGGTGATGGACATTGTGTGCACTCCTTCTAGCGAATAACTGCGATTTTGTTTAATTATACAAGCGTTTTACTGCCCTTTATGGCCATTCTTGGGCGGCTGGCTGGCGATCACGCTTGGCGTGCGCTGGCTGGGTCGGCTCAGGTAGCGTATACTCCTCGCACTATTTCGCTACGTATAGCAGAGAAAGGAGCTGCGTATGCAGGGCGCGATCACGCTCGCCAGTGGGCGCGAGATTCGACTACGGCGAATTTGGCAGGAGCATGTCTACACGGGCTGGCTGGAGGGCGTGCCGCAGCGCAGGCATAATCTGAAGATTATCGCCCGCTACGTGGAGCAGGAGCGCGCCGCCAGCCACGGCCATGCGCCCTACCTGATCGAGCCAGAGCAGCAGCCCATGGATATACATTCCCAGATGATCGACGCTGATGATCCGCCGCTGCGCCTGCCACAGCTGGCCTGCGTCGCCCGCTTCAAGTCCGACACGCCGACGTATCACGACCCGTACCTGATGGACTGGTCGGAGCTGTCGATCATCTGGTTTCAAGACGATTTTGTGTTTCCGATTGGTGCCGCAGCGCTGGCGGCAATTCAGGCGCTGGACTGGAACGCCCACGCCCAAGATATGAGCTTCTAGATGCGTACACCGCCGATCAATCCCGCGCCAACCGCCGCAACCTACGGCCTGCTGCAGACGTTCGCGCCCTTCGACAGCGGCTGGCGGCCGTTTCCGCACCACTATCTGCTGTACGCCGCCGCTGGCGCGTTTCACCTGGAGCTACCGCGGGCGCGCTGGCTGCTGCCGCCGCACCGCGCCGCCTGGATCGCCGCTGGCACTACGATCCGCATTGCCTGCAGCGCGCCTGTCACCTGCTGCTCGGTGATCTTTGCGCCGCAGCAGCTGCCGCCGCCGGTGGCCGACTGCCGCGTGTTCAGCGTCGCGCCGCTGGCCCGCGAGATGATCGCCTACGCCATGCGCTGGGGGCCGCAGCACGCCGAGCCGGACCCTGCCGCCGAGCGCTTTTTCTTGGCGCTGGCCGATGTGTGCCGCGAGCTGGCCGCCGCGCCCGACCAGCTCTGGCTGCCGCAGGCGCGCTCGCCGGAGCTGCGCCAGGCGCTCGACTTCACGCTGGATAATTTAGCTGACAGCGCATTGACGCTGGGCGCGGTCGCGCAGGCCGCCGCGATCTCCGAGCGCACGCTGGCCCGCCGCTGCGCCGCCGAGCTGCACATGACCTGGAGCCAGTTTGTGCAGCGTGCGCGTATCTTGCGCGCCGCCGAGCTGCTGGCCGCGGCGCCTGTCTCGGTGCTGGAGGTGGCCGACGCCGTGGGCCTGCAGAGCGTGAGCGCCTTCAGCGCCGCCTTCCGCGCGATCATCGGCGAGCCGCCTGGCCAGTACCGCCAGCGCCTGCAACATCCTAGCTGAGGTATGTCGCCGTCTGTGATGTTTGAAGATCAGCGCTAGCGCTTAGCGCACGCCTGCGCAGCGTAGCCGCACGAGTGCAAACACGCTCGTAGGGCCGGGATTGCCCAGCGCTGTATTTTTGTAACATGGTTCCGTTGTGGCCAACAGATGTTAGGCGGTGAAACGCGGCGCAGAGCAATCGCAGGCAACGAGCGGGGGGTGCGCAGCCAGGCCCACGCTGCGCGAGCTGGCGGCGCACAACAGCGCTAGCGATCAACAAAAAAGAGCCGCCACGCTGCACGGCGATGCTCGTGC
Source organism: Herpetosiphonaceae bacterium (assembly GCA_013538855.1). Classification (GTDB taxonomy): domain Bacteria; phylum Chloroflexota; class Chloroflexia; order Chloroflexales; family Herpetosiphonaceae; genus OHK22. The sequence goes on along the minus strand of JABXJS010000197.1, from coordinate 24,868 downwards.
AGCGTGGCGGCTGTGGTTTAGCGGGCGCAGGCGTTCTGTGGCGTGGGCGCGCTGCCGATCTGGCGCAGCAGCGTGGCGGTGTCGAGCAGCGCCCAGTGCTCGGCGATTTGGCCGTTGCTGATGCGGAAGGTGCGGTAGGCGCTCACGTCGATGGGGTTGCCGCTAGCGGGGGTGCCGCGAAAGTCGCCCTGGTGCGTGGCCTGCATGCGCATGCGCACGACCACAAGGTCGCCCTCGGCGGTGCTGGACTCGATGCTCCAGCGGTGGTCGGGAAAGCTGCTGTTGATGGCGGCGAGCGTCTGCTGTAGCCCGCTGCGGTCGGCTGGCTGGTAGGCATGATCGACATAATCAGCGCTAAGCCAGCGCTCGGCGGCCTGCACATCGGCGCGATTCCAGAACTCGTTGATGAACTGCTCGACGATGCCGTGGTGGTTGAGTGGCTGAGTCATAGTCAAAGCTCCTTGCTAAAATGTGCTTGATGCTGTCATTCTAGCGCGGCGGGCTATGGCGCTCTTGCGTCAATCTGTCAATACTGTGCGTCTAGCTGCCAGCTTGTGCCTTGTCGCATGCCTGACCGTTGGCCCAAGCACTGCGCTCGTCGACACGGCGCACCAGGCGGTAGGCGACAGGCTGAAAGCCGCGCTGCGGCCAGAAGTGGGCAGCCTGGAGGTTGGTGCTGCGCCAGTTGGTGCTACAGAAAGCGTAGCCGCTCTGGGCGGCATAGGCCAGGCCGTGCGCTGTGAGGGCGCGGCCCACGCCCTGGCCGCGCGCCTCCGGGCGCACCGCAGCCAGCGTGAGGTAGGCGCAGCGTTCCGGCGTGAGCAGCGGATCATCGACGCCTGTGGCGGCAAAGAATCCCAGTGAGCCAAGGGCGGCTGCGCCAAGCATCGCGCTGGTGAACGGAACAAGCGTGTAGTTCATAGGTGCACTCCTGCATAGCTGATGGTGCTTGTATTGGAGCGCAAAATGCCTGTTCTGGCATCAGTCGTGCAGCCGAAGCTACTCCCAGCGCTCGTCGAGATGCTCGGCGTAGAAGTGGATGGCGCGGGCGTAGGACTGAATGTCCGGATCGGCGCTGGTGTCGGCCAGCAGGTGCAGCAGCGCCGCGACGGCCGCGGCGTGTGCGCCAAGGTTGTAGCTGGTAAGCGCAAGGAACACGCGCAGCTCCGGCGCGTCGGGAAAGAGCGCGAGGCCCGCGAGCAGCGTCGACTGGGCCGCCGCATACTCGCCAAGCGCACGGTAGGTGCTGCCAAGGCCCAGGTAGGCTCCGCGCAGATCTGCGCCGCTCAGACCGTGCTCGATGGCGGCGCGGTAGAAGGGCACGGCCGCCCGCTCATAGCCGAGAAAATCGTGTACACAGGCGGTCGCGTACTGGACGGCCGGATCGGTCGGATGCGCGCTGGCGAGCAGCAGCAGCTCGGTGCGAGCGGCCTCGTGCTGGCCCTGCGCCCGCAGCGCGCGGATGGCATCAAGGGTTGTCATGGTGTTTCGCTTTCGATAGCGGCTAGGCGCGTAGCTCGGCCTGGAGCCACGCCTTGGCGGCGTTGAGCACAGGATCAGCCGGCGAGTCGCAGCGCAGCCAATCGACACTGACCGGCTCGTCTGGCTCGATGGCGCTGGCGTAGGACTGGCCGCTGCGGTCGGCGGCGATGGACTCGGCGATGCCGAGCAGCGCGCCGTCGCTCAGCTCGTGGATAGCGACACCGGTGATCTCACCGCTGCTGCGTGCGCCAAATGTGCGCGTGCGCGGTCGCCCGCGAAAGGCGATCAGCGTCATCTCGCCGGAGCTGCCGGTGAGCTCGCTGGTGAGCACAGCCACTGGTGTCGTGTGCGGATCGAAGGTGGGCACAGGATCGCTGGCCTGCATGAACGCCTGTGGTGTGTCCATGTGTGCCTGCTGATAGAGCGTTGTGCCGCGCTCGTAGAGCCAGCGCGTGGTGCTGCCGTCGGCGTCGATGAAGGTGCCGAGCAGGCCGTCGCCGAGCAGCGGCCCTGCGCCAGTCAGCATCGGCCACATGTTGCCGCCGCGATCACGCCGCAGATCGACGATCCAGGCTCGTGCGCCTGCCGCCGCCGCGCTGCGGATGCACTGCTGGGCCGTGTCGATGTACTGCTGGGCGGCCTCGGGATCGCCCTGCACAAACAGCTCAAGGTAGCCGATGCCTGCGCCAAGGTATGCGCCGCGTGGCAGCGGAGCCTTGGTGATCGGTGCGGCCTGCATCGTCAGCGTCAGCTGCTCGGAGCCGCGGCGCACCTGGAGCGTTGCTGGCTGGGCGGGGTCGAGGCGCAGCAGCCGCGCGCCGTCCGCTGGTGGCGGCTGATCATTCACCAGTTCGATCACATCGCCAACGTGCAGCCCGGCGCGCTCGGCGGCTGAGTCTGGAAAGACCTCGATTGTCACCAGCTCGGGCACGATGATCAGCGCGCCAAAGCCCAGCGGCGTGCCAGTTGGCCCCTGCGTCTGCTTGTCCTGTGCGCCGATGAAAAAACTGTGGTTGTCGTTGAGCGCTGCGACAGCGAGCTGGATCGCCGCATAGCAGTCGGCGGGCGATTGGGCGGCGGCGGCAAGCTCGGCAGCCTGCGCTGTGATGCTTGCCCAGTTGACGTTTTGGCTGAAGTAGGCGCGGCTGCGCAGGAGCGCCAGCGCGCTATCGAGATAGTCCATAGAAACCTCCACGCATCTACGAGCGGGGCTGCTCGCTGCTGAATGGCTGATGCTTGTCGCTGTGACAGCCGCTGTGGACTCATAGCGGCGGCGTGCTGGTGGTCGGCTCAGCTGCTGGCCTGCGCGGCGATGCACGCCTCGATCTCAGCGATGGCCTGCGCGTTGTCGTGAAAGACAATCCCGTGCATGCCCGCAGCGCACGCGCCCTCAATGCACTGCTCGCGATCATCCAAAAAGATAATCTCGTGTGGCGCTAGGCCCAGCCGCTCGCAGGTGAGCGCGTAGATGCGCGGATCGGGCTTGGACAGGCCGACCTCGTGCGAGTAGATGATGCACTCGCACAGCTCGGCGTACTGGTAGCGCTCCTGCTCGCGCGCTCTGGCCCCGACAAAACTATTGCTGAGCAGCGCGGTGCGCAAGCGCGGGCGCAGGCTGCGGAAGTACGCGATCAGCTCGGTGTTGGGCGTGCCAAGATACTCGGCCCACAGATCGTCGAGAAAGGCGGCGAGCTGCGCGTTGTCCAGGCCCAGCCGTGTGCGAATCTGCTCGATCACGTCGGCCTCGGTCATGCTGCCGACGCTGCCGGCGCGCCAAACATCCATCAGCTGTTCGTCGATGTTGCCTGCTGGCAGGCCGAGCCGCTCCTCCCAGGCGGTGATCCACCCCGTCGGTGGTGTGTACTCCAGAATGCCACCAATATCAAATACAACGGCCTTGATCGGCATAGACGCTCCTTCTACGATCAATTCACAGTGGCGGCCCATCAATGGTGTGCGGGTTTGGGGCGCAGCCTCAGGCCTCGGCAGGGGTTCATCCTGCACCTGCGCGTCGGTGGATGAGTATAAGCAGCGAGAATGATTGAACCCATTTGGAGCGATTATAGCAGGCGGCTCAAGCAGCTAGTGCTGCTCGGCGCTGGCGCGGGGGGCCTGCGAGTGGTTGGCGTAGGTGGCCCAGTCGGGGCTGTACTCGTCGGCCTGGTTGCCCCAGACGGTCCAGCGTGGGCGCGGGCCGCGGGCGAACAGCTCGATGTAGGGGCCGGGGCTGCACGCCTCGATCAGGTCGTACTGCTCGTCGGGCTTGCGGCTGTGCTCACGCTTGCGGGTGCAGATGATGTTTTCCTGCGAGCGGCCAGGCTGAAGCGTGCGCGCGTTGCTGCCGCGCACGCCAAACAAGATCATCTCGGTGACATTGCGGAAGTAGAAGCCGACGCCGCGGCGATCCGGCCCGCCGTCCTTGCGCACCTTGTACCAGATCAGGTTGGTCTTGTAGGAGAAGCCCCACGCATCGAGCACGCGCAGCCCCTCGGCCAGCAGCGCGTTGGGCACCCACAGGTACAGGTGCGCAGGCTCCGCGACGATGCTCGCGACTGGCAGCGCCATGATCTCGTCGAGCGTCAGCGTTGGGTAGCGCGCGAGCCGCTTGTGCTCTGGGGCCATCTTGCCGGTGCGGTTTTGAAACTGCCAGGGCGGGTCGGCCAGCACGGTTGAGAACGTCTGGCTCCCAACGGCCTGAAGCAGATCGTCGGCTGCGCTCATTTCCTGGTTGGTCATGGTGCTCCTTTCGGTGATCATAGCTTAGCTGGTCGGCTTCAGGGCCAGCAGGTGGAAGTAGCGCGCCAGCAGCTTGTAGGGGTGGCGCGCGGCCATGGCCTGCTCCAGCGCGACGAGCTTGGCGAATGTGGCCGGGTCGCGCTTCTGCTCGTTGCTGCCCCAGTAGTCGGTGATGCAGCGGATGCCGTAGTCGGCGATGTGGCGGCAGCCAGCCTGTGCCAGCAGCGCGCCGATCTCCTCGGCGCTGTACTCCGTGACGGTGGCGGGGAACATAAAGACCTGCTCGCTGCGCTCGTCGAGCTTGGCCTGGGCCGCGGCGAGGTCGCCTTGCATAAAGGCGGCGCGGTAGGGCATGGCGTAGCGGTTGGCGCTGATCAGCGACAGCAGGCCGCCGGGCTTGAGCGGCGCGGCGAGGGCGCGCAGCAGCGCTGGCACATCGGCGACATACTGGAGCACGTTGTGGCACAGCACCACGTCGAACGCTGGCTGCGCGAACAGCGCTGGCAGCGCGTCAAGCGCGGCGAGCTGGGTGGTGATGCGGGCGCTTAGCCCAGCGGCCTGCGCCTGCGCACTGGCGTGATCGAGCATCGCCTGCGAGTAGTCGACGATGGTGACGCTGTGGCCCGCTGCGGCCAGTGGCAGTGCCTCGGTCCCGCTGCCGCCGCCAGCATCGAGGATGTGCAGCGCGCCGCTTGGCATATGCTGCTGCAGGTGACCCATGGTGAGCATGTGCTTGATCTGCATCCACGGCTGGGCCTGCTCAGCGAGCCAGCGCTCAACATTGGCGTCGAAAACGTGGGCGGGAACGTTCATAGCCGATCCTTTCAGCGGTGCGCTAGCGCACAACACACAAACGGCTGCTCGTCATCAGGCAGCGCGAACACTGGCGGCATTCTATCACAGCGTGCGGGGCGCACAACGCCAAGCGCCGCAGCCGATCCGCGACGGATCAACCACGGCGCTGCGTTTCCCAAAAAGCGTTTGACTTAGCCGCGCTCGGCCTGGTAGCGCATCTGCGGCTGCTCGGCAGGCTTGGTGATCACATACATATAGGCTGGCAGCGCGCACGAGAGGCCGATCAGCAGATTGAGCGCGATGAAGAGCCACGGGCTAGGCCCCTGCCCGCGCCGCTGGCGCACCACCATAATCACCCAAAACACCAGCGAGCTAATGATCAGGTCGGTCGCTGCGCCGCCTGCCGCGCTGTTGGCGAACATTCCGGCCACAAACCCGCCCATGTCCAGCCCCGCGCTGCCGAAGTACGCGCCAAAGAACAGCCAGGGTGCAATCGATCCAACAATCGCCAGTAGAAGATACACTCGTTTCACAGTTGCCTCCTTGTAAAGTTCGCTGAATGCGTAGCCGTGCTACCGCTCTAGCGTAGCCTGCGCAGGCCAGCAAAACAATTACCTTGCAGGTAATGGAGCGCCGCGCCATCTCTGCTATGATGGTACCTATCCAGTGCATGTGCGCTCATACGGATTGTTGTTGTGGAAGGCGAGGCGCGCATGCTGAGCGGCGGTTCCAGCGGAGGTCTGGTCGGTGCACGGTGCGCGGTGGCAGGCGCGATGTGCCCGCCGCGCCCGCTGATGGCCAGCGCAGCCGTTTGTGTGCGCCCGCAGGTGGATGGTTCTGGCGGAAGGCGAGGCGTGCATGGTACGCGGCGGTTCCAGCGGAGGTCCGGTCGGTGCACGGTGCGCGGCGGCAGGCGCGATGTGCCCGCAGCGCCCGCTGATGGCGAGCGCGGCCGTTTGTGTGCGCCCGCAGGTGAATGGTTCTGGCGGAAGGCGAGGCGTGCATGGTGCGCGGCGGTTCCAGCGGAGGTCCGGTCGGTGCACGGTGCGCGGTGGCAGGCGCGATGTTCCCGCAGCGCCCGCTGATGGCGAGCGCGGCCGTTTGTGTGCGCCCGCAGGTGGATGGTGGTGGATGGCGTGCGAGCGGCGAGCGCTAGCCGAGCCAGCGTGATACGAGGATAAACAGCGATGAGTATAGCCCAGTCACAGACGGTCGGGTCGATGCTGCGCGAGTGGCGGCAGCGGCGGCGCATGAGCCAGCTTGATCTTGCGGTGGAGGCGGAGGTATCGGCCAAGCACGTGAGCTTTGTGGAGACCGGCCGGGCCGCGCCGAGCCGCGAGATGCTGCTGCATCTGGCCCAGCAGCTTGCGATACCGCTACGTGAGCGCAACATGCTGCTGGTGGCCGCCGGCTACGCGCCGATATTTCCGGAGCGCCCGCTCGACGACCCGGCGCTTGAGCTGGCGCGCCAGGCGATCGAGCACATCCTCGGCGGCCATGAGCCATACCCGGCACTGGCGGTTGATCGGCACTGGCGGCTGGTTGCGGCCAACCGCGCCGTTGCGCTGCTGCTGGCCGGGGTTGCGCCTGCGCTGCTGGAGCCGCCGCTGAACGTGATGCGCGTGTGCCTGCACCCGGACGGGCTAGCCCCGCGCATTGCGAATCTCGATCAGGTGCGCCCGCACCTGCTGGAGCGGCTGCGTCAGCAGATCGACCTGACCGCCGACGCCGAGCTGATCGCGCTGCTTGCTGAGCTGCGCGGCTATGCGCAGCTGCCGCCGCCAAGCCACACGCCGCCTGCGCCGCTGCTCTCCAGCGTTGCGCTGCCGGTGCAGTTTCGCACCGAGGCTGGCCTGCTCTCACTATTCAGCACCACGATGGTGTTTGGCACGCCGGTGGACATCACGCTCTCCGAGCTAGCGGTCGAGCTATTCTTCCCCGCCGATGCGGCCACCGCCCAGCTGCTGTGGCGTATGCAGCCGCCTGCGGCGCTAGGCTAAAACGCCTGAGCGCACACGAACAAAGCTCGTGTGCGCTCAGGTGATTGGTACCCCCGATGGGATTCGAACCCACGATCTCCACCTTGAAAGGGTGGCGTCCTAGGCCGCTAGACGACGAGGGCGGGAAGGGATAAAACAGCAACGCCCTGAATCAAGGCGTTGCTGTGCATCTCCTAAACAAGGAAATGGTGGTACCCCCGATGGGATTCGAACCCACGATCTCCACCTTGAAAGGGTGGCGTCCTAGGCCGCTAGACGACGGGGGCGCGGTGACGCCGTGCATTGTGCATCAACTCACCGCTTTTGTCAAATAGCGTCGTTGGCCTGACTTGGCCCTGCGAGCAGCGAAAGGCGGTCGAGCGAGAACGAGCGCGGCGCGTTGCGCAGGTAGCAGAAGGCGTGCAGCAGGTGGCGGCGGCCCTCGACGACCATGCCCAGCGGCAGGATGCGTCGCTCGACCGGCTCGCCGCCGTTGGTGCGATAGCTGATAGTTAGCTCTTGGCCTGCGGCGATTGCCGCCGAGATCTGCTGCGAGATGCGGCTCTCCAGATCGCCGGGGAGCAGGCCGCGCTGAGCGCGCAGCAGGTCGTCGAGCGTATGGACGCCCTTGCGGTAGAGCAGATCGATCAGGTGCTCGAACACAGAGCGCAGGGCCAGCACATCGCTCATGGCGCGGTGGGTTGGCACCCGTGCGCCGAGGCTCGACGCCAGCGCGCCGAGGTTGTAGCGCCGCGCCGTAATGTAGCGGCGGGCGAGCGCCAGTGTGTCGATAACCGGATTGCCCAGCGGCGGCAGCCCCAGCAGCTGCAGCTCGGTGGTCAGGAAGCCCACGTCGAAGTAGGCGTTGTGCGCCACGAGCACGCCGCCGTCGGCAAGCTCCAGCAGCTGCGGCACCACGCTGCTGAAGGGCGGCGCGGCGGCGACCATTGCCTGCGTGATGCCGTTGACAGCAAAGGCATCGGGATCGATCAGGCGCTCGGGGTTGACCAGCTGCTCGAGCTGTGCAACCACCTGGCGCTGCTCGATGCGGATGGCGGCAATCTCGCAGATGCGATGGCCAGCCTGGGCATCGAGGCCGGTGCTTTCGAGATCAAACAGGATAAACGGTACTGTGTGTAGGGGTTGTTCGAGATTAATACGCATTGTCTTTTCTATTCGTGTGTTCTGGCTTAACTCGCTGCTAGTGTAGCATGAAACTGCGACATCCAGCGTCACTTACGCTTACTCGGTCAGCTCAGCCACGGTGGCATTGGCCGCCTGCATCAGATGCGCGGGGGAGAGCAGCATTTGCACGCCGCGCTGCCCAGCGCTAACGCTGATCGTCGGGTGCTGAAAGGCCTGCTGGTCGAGCAGCACCGGCATCTGGCGCTTGGTGCCCAGCGGCGAGACGCCGCCCTTGACGTAGCCTGTGATCCGCGTCAGATCAGCCAGCGGGATGAGGTCGGCGCGCTTATCGCCCAGCGCCTGGGCCAGCTTGCGCAGGCTGAGCGTGCTGTCGCCGGGGATGACCGCCAGAGCATAGCCGCGGCGCTCGCCCTGCACAACCAGCGTCTTGAAGATGCTGCCTGGCGGCAGCTCAAGCGCTCGGGCGGCCTCCTCGGCAGTGAACTCGCTGGCCTCGAACGTGCGCAGCTCATACGGGAAGTTCCACCGATCTAGGATCATAAGTGCGCGTGTTTTGCTCATAAAGATGCTTCCTTTCGTCTAAGAATTATCGCCTAATTCCCTATCTGCGGCAACTTGTTTGCGCTTTTCAGGCGGCAGGGTATAATGACACGCTGGTTTTCGCTTCCGAATTGGGGTCTTCGTACAGTGCAGCAACACAGCGTATTCACAACCATGATTCGCCGCCTTAGCTTGATTCTGGGCCTGATTGTTGGCGCGGTCTGCGTGCTTTCGCTCGCGTACCAGGCACCTGCGCATGGCCTGATTCGCACCGCCGGGCTGGGCGATCAGTGGTTTGTGCGCACGACCGAGGCGCAGCGCACCTGGGCCTCAACCGATGGCTACGTGTACCCCGATGAACTTGACGCCCAAGGCGCGCGCTTTCGCTGGACGCGCGGGCGCACCCTCGTGCATATCCCCGCCATTGGAGCCACGGCGCTCCAGGTCGCCATCAGCGCCGAGGGCTGGCCCACCGATGTGCTGCGCAGCGATCTTAAGCAGCCGTCTGTGTTTGTGCTCGCCAACGGGCGGACGGTGGGCGTGTTTACGCCCACCACGCAGCTAGCCACATTTGCCTTTCCGGTCGATCTGCGCTCCAGCGACCTGCTGCTCGATCTGCGTCTGAGCGAATCGCCGCTGGTGCTGCCGGAGCCTGCGGCAACCGCCATCTTTACTGGCACGCAGCAGTATCCCGACGATCTGCGGCCGCACGGCCTGCGCCTGTACAGCGTAGAGCTGCGCACGCAGGGCGGCGGTGTGCGCCCGGCGCGCGCGATCTTGCTCGGCGGCGCTGCCCTGATTGTGCTGCTTGGGCTAACAACGTGGCCTGCGCGCCGCGTGCTGCTGGCCGCCCTGGGTGTAGCTGGGCTGCTGACGCTGCTTGTGGCGTGGGCGCGGCTATGGGCCTGGCCGGTGCTGGAGGCGCTGCTGCTGCTGGCGCTGCTGCTGCTGCTCTGGAATCGGCGCACGCTGCTGACCACGTGGCTGGGCGGGCTACGCTGGCGGCTGGCGCGCAGCTTAGCGCTGGCGCGCGGGCTGGCACTGGTGAGCGTGGTCGGGCTAGCGCTGGCGCTGATCACGTGGCTGGATGCGCCAGTGCGCGGCTGGCTGGATGCACCGCTGCTGCATCCCAACACGGTCATGGTTATCTCGCTTGGGTTTGCGCTGACGAGCCTGCTGCTGATCCGCTGGCGCGACCTGAGCAGCTGGCTAGGCTGGGCCAACGCACGCATCAAGCTGCGGCGCTGGCCGCTGCTGGTGGTGCTCACGCTGGTGCTGCTGATCTGGGCTGGCTATATGACCAGCGTGATCTGGCATATTCCCTACCTTGGCAACGCCGACTACGCCGACAACGGCGTTGTTGCGCGCAACCTCATCAATGGACGCGGTTGGGTTGTGGACTACGTCAGCCAGTTCTATCGCCTCAATCCTGGCGGCAGCGTCACGCGGGTGCAGGAGACCTGGCCGCTGCTCCAGCCAGTGTGGATCGCGCCGTTCTTTGCGCTAACTGGCGTTTCGGCCTGGGCGGCCAAGCTGCCTAACCTGCTGTTCATGGCGCTGCTGGCGCTGCTGGTCTATCACATTGGCACACGGCTGTGGGATCGCCGCGTGGGCCTGGTGGCAGTGATTCTGCTGCTGCTCAATGGCCTGTTTGTGCGTCTGCAGATCTACAGCACCTCCGATCTGGGCTTTAGCCTGTTCTATGTGGCGGGCCTGTGGACGATCTGGCGCGCCTGGAATCAGACACGGCGCTGGCCGCTTGTGCTCAGCGGCAGCATTATTGGCCTGATGTGTCTGCAGAAGCCGAGCGGCGTGCTGGTGGCGGTGGGAATTGGCCTGTGGGTGTTGTGGCAGGTGTGGCGGCGCAGCGAGCGGCCATGGCCGCATATCCAGCGCCTGGCGCTCTACTGGGTGCTGCCGGCGCTGCTGGTGTTCGCGCCCTATGTGCTGCGCAATATGCTTGAGTTTGGCCGCCCGATGTTCTCAACCGAGCAGTACGACGCCTGGATTCTCGAGTACCCTGGCCCTGGCGATGACTGGGAGAAGATCTACAGCGTGATGACCAGCGAGGGCGGGCTGCCGGGTCTTGGGCTGCCGGATCGCAGCTGGGTGCTGCGCTGGGGCTTTCAGCGCACATTCGATAAGGCTGTGCGCCAGGTCGCGGCTGTGCGCAGCTATCTGCTGCCAGCCAGCGCTGGCCTTGGCCCGCTGAGTGGCAAAGGCGCGCTGCTTGGCAACCTGGATCAAGGCTCCAGCGATCCGACACACTGGCTGATGGTTGGCTCCTGGCTGGCGCTGATCGGCCTGCTGCTGGCCCGTCGGCGGCAGCTGCGCTGGCTGGGCCTGATCTTCTGGAGCTTCGCCCCATACACGCTGTTTCTGATCACGTACTGGCACGCCAACGAAGAGCGCTACTTTGTGCCGCTGGTGCCGCTGCTGGTGCTGCTGGCCGCTGCGGGCCTCTGGGCGATTCACGATAGCATCGCCCGTGTCGCGCGCGGCTGGCTGCGCCCGTTGGCGCTGGTCACGCTGGCGGCCCTGCTGGTGCTGGCCGTGCAGCCGGGCTGGGTGGAGATTCGCGATAAAATAAGCCCGAGCGGCGAGGCGGCCGACTGGCAGGCCGACCTGGCGGCGTTTGCCTGGCTGCGCGAGCACACACCGCCCGATGCGGTCGTGATGACCCGCGTGCCCTGGCAGCTGAACTTTCACGCCGAGCGCCCGGCTGTGATGAATCCCAACACCAGCGACATGGCCACGCTGCTGCGGATTGCGCGGTATTATAATGCGCAGTATTTGCTGGTCAACGCGCTGCAAAATAATAAGGATGATGCGCGCATCGCCCTGGGCCAGCTGCTCCAGGGCCAGGAGACCGCTGGCTTTAAGCGGGTGGCCGTTTTTCCGGCTCCCAAAGGACGCACGATCTACATCTATGCCTTTCCATCCGACTACAATCAGGTTGAGCCGATCGTGCCTGCTGGCGCGAGCCAACGCTAGGAGGCCCGAGTGCGCGTGCTGATGATGGCGTCGTCGTTTCCAAAATACGCTGGCGAGATGACGGCTCCATTTATTGAAGAGATCGCTGTGGCGGTGGCCGCCCGCGGCCATGAGGTCCACTTGGTCGTGCCAGAGCACCCAGAGCTGCGGCGCGAGCCGATCGAGCGCGGCGTGCATATTCATCGCTACGCCTATGCGCCACACCCGCGCCTGCGCGTCTGGGGCTATGCTGCCGCCCTGCAAAACGATGTGCAGATGCGCTTTGCGGCGCTGGCGGTAGCGCCGCTGGCGCTGGCGGCGGGCTGGTCATGCCTGCGGCGGCTAACAGCCGAGCTGCGCTTCGATCTGATTCATGCGCACTGGGCGATTCCCAACGGCGTGCCCGCGTGGCTGGTCGCGCTGCAGCGCCGCCTGCCGCTGGTGGTGAGCACCCACGGCTCCGATATCTCTGTCGCCGAGCGCAGCGCTCCAGTGGCGCTGCTGACGCGCTTGGTGCTGCGCTATGCCCAGGCGGTCACGGCCCCGTCCAGCGATCTCACAACACGCGCTGCCGCGATTGGCGGCCCGCCGCAGCGTCTGCATGTGCTGCCCTACTGTGTCCATCCAGATGAGTTTTATCCTGACCCAGCGGCAGGCGCGCGCTTTCGCGCTGATCACGGCATCGATCCAGCAACGCCGGTGCTGTTTAGCATTGGGCGCATGGTGGAAAAGAAGGGCTTTATCTACTTAATCCAGGCCCTGCCGCGCCTGCTGGAGCAGTATCCGGCTGTGCGCCTGCTGCTGGCTGGCTATGGGCCAGGCCGCGCGGAGCTAGAGGCGGCGGCGGCGGCCCTCGGTGTCGGCCACGCCGTGATCTTCCCCGGCGCCGTGCATCGCGACCAGATCAACGCCGCCTTCAACGCCGCCGATATCTTTGTGCTGCCCTCGGTTCGCGATCGCTCCGGCAATGTCGATGGTTTGCCCAACACCCTATTGGAGGCAATGGGCGCTGGTCGTCCGCTGGTGGCCAGCCGTATCGCTGGTGTGCCCGGCGTGATCAGCGATGGCCAGCACGGCCTGCTGGTGCCGCCAGCAAGCCCCGCTGGGCTGAGCCAGGCCCTCCTGCGCCTGCTCGCCGATCCAGCGCTGGCGGCAGCACTCGGACGCGCCGCCCGTCAGCGCGTCGAAGCTGAACTCACTTGGGAACGCTACGCCGCTCGTCTAGAGCAACTGTATACAAAGGAAATCTCGTGAGCTACTTTGAGACTTTGCGCACCGCAATTGGTGAGCACAAAGCCTGTGTGGGCGTGATCGGCATGGGCTACGTTGGCCTGCCGATGCTGGCCCGCGCCGCCTCGGTTGGATTTCACGTGCTGGGCTTCGATATCAGCGCCGAGCGCAATGCCATGATCAACGCTGGCACCAGCTACATCGGCGATGTGCCCTCGGCCAAGCTGGCCGAGCTGCGCCAGGCGGGCCTGATCGAGGCCACCGCCGACTTCGAGCGCCTCGCTGAGTGCGATGTCATCTTGATCTGCATGCCCACGCCGCTGAACGCTTCGCGCGATCCCGATATGAGCTATATCGAGACGGCCACCGCCGATATTGCCAAGCGCCTGCGCCCCGGCCAGTTGATCATTCTGGAGAGCACAACCTACCCCGGCACCACCGTCGAGGTGCTCCAGCCACAGTTCGACGCCTGCCAGCAGACGGTCGGCGCAACCTACTTCCTGGCCTTCTCGCCCGAGCGCATCGACCCTGGCTCCGAGCACTTCCAGGTTCAAAATATCCCCAAGGTCGTCGGCGGCGTTACCCCGCAGTGCGCGGAGTTGACGCGGCTGTTCTACGCGCAGTTTATCGACTCAATCACCGTTGTCTCGTCGCCGGCCGCCGCCGAGATGACCAAGCTGTTTGAGAATATCTTTCGCAATGTCAACATCGCCCTGGTCAACGAGCTGACGCTCATCTGTGATCGCATGGGCCTTAATGTGTGGGAGATCATCGACGCCGCTGCGACCAAGCCGTTTGGCTTTATGCGCTTCACGCCTGGCCCCGGCCTCGGCGGCCACTGCATCCCGCTCGATCCGTTCTATCTGGCCTGGAAGGCGCGCCAGTTCGATCTGTCGGCACGCTTCATCGAGCTGGCCGGTGAGATCAATATGATGATGCCGCGCTTTGTGCGCGAGCGCGTCATCCAGGCGCTCAACCGCGATCAGAAGTCCGTCAATGGCTCGAAGGTGGTGCTGCTTGGCGTGGCCTACAAGAAAAACATCGACGACTATCGCGAGTCGCCGGTCTTCAAGGTGATGGAGCTGCTGCTCGACCATGGCGCAGAGGTCGTGTGCTGCGATCCGCACATTGACACGTTCTTTGACCATCACAACCGCGAGTATCACACCGTGCCGCTCACCGACGATCTGCTGCGCCAGGCCGACTGTGTGGTGATCATCACCGATCACTCCGCCTTCGACTACGCCCACATTGTCGCGGTCGCGCCGGTGATTGTGGACACGCGCAACGCCACCCACACGGTGAGCGCTGGCCGCGAGAAGATTATTCTGCTGTAATGAAGCCTGTGCGTCTGTCATCACGATCACGCTGGCTCTGGGCTAGCCTCGGCGTGCTGCTGCTGGCGCTGCTGCTGCGGCTGTTTCGGCTCGATGCGCAGAGCCTCTGGCTCGACGAGGGCGGCACCTGGAGCCAGGCGACAACCCGCTCCTGGGGCGCGCTGCTCGCCGATCTGTTCAGCCCGCGCGCCAGCTATCCGCTCTATCACCTGCTGATGAAGGGCTGGATCGCTGTCGCTGGTGATAGCGTCTGGGCGCTGCGCTTCCCCTCGGCGTTGGGCGGAGCCGTGGCGGTTGTGCTGACCTTTCAGCTTGGGCAGCGTTTCGGTGGATGGCTACTCGGTGGGTTGGCGGCGCTCGTGCTGCTGCTCAATCCGTTTGCGCTGTTCCAGGCGCAGGATGCCAAGGTGTATAGCCTGCTGCTGGCCGTGATTACGGCCGCCGTGGTTGCGCTGGTGCAGGCGCTTCAGTCGGGATCACGCCGCGACTGGCTGATCTGGGCGGCGCTGGTTGCGCTGAGTCTGCTGCTGCATCGGCTGGCGCTGCTCAGCGTGATCGGCCAGGTGACGCTGATCGTCTGGCAGGCCCCGCTCGCACCGCGCGCGCGCCGTCTGGCGTGGCTGGTGCCGCTGGCGCTCAGCGTTGTGATGGCCATTGGTTTTGGCGTGGGCTTGCGCCAGGACCCGAATGCGCCGCCGGTCGGCAACAGCGCCGGGCCGCTGACGGCGCTCTGGGTGCTGCTTGGTCGCCTCACGCTCGATCGTGCGCCTGGCGATGTGCCGCTGCTGCTGCTGCCGTTCGTGCTCTGCGCCGTGCTCGGCGGCTGGGCGCTGTGGCAGCAGGCGCAGGCCGGTCAGCCGCTGGCTGGACGCGTGCTGCTCACCTGCGGCGCACTGCCGGTGCTGGTCTACCTGCTGGTGCTGGCGTTTGGCCTGCCCATCTTCGAGCCGCGCTATGTGAGCTTTGTGCTTGGCCTGTGGTCGATTCTCATCGCCGCTGGCCTGCTGTGGCTGATGCAGCGCCTGCCGCTGCCCGGCTGGGCCGCCGCTGCCCTGGCGCTGCTGCTGCTGCTGCCGCAGAGCCTGGCCTTGCTGACCAAGCCCTACGGCTTGTGGAGCGGAGCATCGGTCAAAGAAGATTATCGCGCTGCCCTTACGACGCTCGCTCAGCACGTCACGCCTGACGATGTGGTTGTGGTGCACCCGGCCTATATCAAGCCGCTCTATCGCTACTACGCCAGCCGCGTCAGCGCCAACCCGCTGCCAGAGCCGCAGGCGTTCGGGCGTGTCGGCGCGCTTGGCTACACCCAGGGCGAGTTCGACAACGACTACGCGGCGCTGCTGGCTGGCCACCGCCGCGCCTGGCTGGTGATCGCGCCGCTCAACGCGGCCACCATCGATCCGCCTAATCCCCAGTATCCGCAAGATGATATGGGCGTTGTTGGGATTAACTTCATGACTGCTGATATGAACGGCAAGTGGCGCTGCATCGACCAGCCCTTCTGGGCCTTCAATGGCGTGCGCTTGCTCTGCCAGAGCTTTCCGCGCCAGCTCCAGCCAGGCTCGCTCGAGCTGCGCGCGCCGTGGCCTGTCCCCGCTTCGCCCACCGCCACCTGGGCGGCGGCCATCGACCTACTCGGCTATCAGCTAGAGCCGTGGTCGTCGGCCACGACGCTGCATCCAGGCGGCACACTGCCGCTGCAGTTGACATGGCAGGCCCAGCAGCCGCTTGAGAAGCGCTATCGGATGTTTATTCACCTGCTGCCTGCCATCGGCGCGCCGGTCGCCGCCCAGCGCGACACCGAGCCGCTCTACGGTGGCCTGCCAACCAGCCAGTGGCCGGTCGGCCAGCCCATCCACGATGAGGTCGCTGTGCCCTTGCCCGCAGATATGCCGCCTGGCCGCTATACCGTCGTGCTCGGCTGGTATGATCCGACCATCCCTGAGATCGACGCCCAGCGCCTGCCTGTCACCGCGCACTCTGGCCCGGCCGGGCCGGACTACATCGAGCTTGGTCAGGTCGAGGTGCAGCCGTGAAGCGTCGCTCGTGGCATGTGCCTTTGCTCCTGCTGGTCGCCTTCGCCCTGCGCCTGATCGTGTGGCGCATGCTGCCCTACCGCGACTGGATCAGCGATGAGGGCGAGTACTGGGCGGCGGCGACGTGGCTGGCCCGTGGCCGTGGCTTCAGCTTTTTCGATGGCTGGATCTGGACGCGCCCGCCGCTCTACGTGTTGTTTCTGGCCGCCCATATTCGGGTGTTTGGCCCGACAGCCTTGTGGGCACCGCGCTTGACGCAGGCCCTGCTCAGCGTGCTCACCGTCTGGCTGACCATGCAGGTCGCTGCCCGCTTAGCTCCGGTGGGCCAGCAGCGCCGTGTTGCGCTGATCAGTGGCTGGGCCATGGCGCTGGCCTACTCCTTCGCCTCGTTTGCGTTTTTCATGCTGTCGGAGACGCTGTTTCTGACCGTGTTCATGGCCGCTGTCTGGCTGATTCTGCGCTGGGCCGATCCGGAGACCCGGCGCTGGCGCTGGCTGGTTGGCGCGGCGCTGCTGCTGGGGCTGGCGGCGCTCACGCGGGCGATCATCCTGACCTGGCTGCCGCTGGTGGCGCTGTGGGTGGCCTGGCAGCTGCGCCCGCAGCCGCTTACGCGCGCGTGGGCGGCCTGGCTGCCCGCTGGGCGCGCCCTTGCTGTGCTGACGCTGACGGTCTGTGTGCTGGTGCTGCCCTGGTCGGCCTACGCCACTCGCCGCTGGGGTGGCGGCGACGGCCTGATCCTCGTCGATACCACCGGCGGCTATAACCTGGCCCTCGGCGCACAGAGCGCGCTGCCCACCGGCCGCGACGAGAACAAGCTCCACGATACGCTGTGCGGCGGCCGTGTCTGTGCTGCGCAGGCTGGCTCGCAGGCCGCCCGCCAGTCCGCCGCCTATGCCCTCGGCCGTAGCTGGATCAGCGCGAACCCCGCTGGCTTCGTGCGCAAGTCCGGCCGTGAGCTGCTTGACATGCTCCAGCTGCGCTACGGCGGTGCCGAGCGCCTGCGCACCGGCCATACGCTGGGCATGGTGCCCGCGCCGCATTTGCTGGGCCTGCTCAGCGACGATACGCTCTATGCGCTCGCTGTGGGCCTGGCTGCCCTTGGTCTGCTCCGGCAGCAGCAGCGCCGTGGCAAGGGCCTTGTGCTCGGCTGGCTGCTCTACAACGTGCTGGTTGGCGCGCTGGTCTTTGCGATCAATCGCTTTCGCCAGCCGCTGCTGCCCTTCCTCTTCATCTATGCCGCCTGCGCGCTGGTGCAGTGGCGCAGGCCCTGGCCGTCGGTGCAGCGGCGCTGGCTGGCCTGGGGCGCTGCCGCGCTGCTCTGGCTGCTGGTGCTGCCCTCCTACGCCTACTGGCCGAAGTGGATCGATCCGGATCGCCGCAGCGTCATCGAGGAGACGCGGCTGGGCCTGGTTGGCCTGCGCTATGCCGCCGAGTGCGATCAGATCGAGGCGCTGATCAACGCCGGTCAGTTTGATGCCGCGCGCCAGCGCCACGATGCGGCTACCGCGCATCAGAAGCTGCCCTGCCTGGCCCTGCTCAATGCACGTATTCTGGAGCACGAGGGCCGCATTGCGCAGGCGCAGGCGTTGCTCCGCGACGCCGATCCAACCAATGCGCTGCTCGCAAGCTATGTCTATTTTGTCGAGGGCGATCTCTACCGCCGCCTCGGCGATCTGGCCAAGACGCGCGAGCTGTTCGAGGCCCGCGATGTCGAGATCACCAACGCTACCGCCTGGGCCTGGCAGCACCTCGATCCGCCGCCAACAATGCGCATCGACCTTGGCTCCGGCCTGGACTATGGCTACATTCGCGGCTTCTATAGCCGCGAGGCCAGCGATCCCAACTACCGCTGGAGCGGCCCAGTCGCTGCGCTGCGCTTCCCCGCCGCTGGCACTGGCCAGCCGCAGACGCTGCTGCTGCACGCCAGCGGCTACACCACCAACGCCAATCCGACGACCGTGACGCCTTTTGTCGCTGGCACGGCGCTTGAATCCTTCACGCTCTCCGCCGACTGGCAGGAGCTGCGCGTGGCGCTGCCCGCCACGCCCGCTGGCGCTGATGTTGTCGTCGAGTTCCATAGCCCGGTGTTCGTTCCTGGTCCACAGGACCTGGAGCAGCGCGTGCGCGATCAGGTTGCGCAGCCGCTGCGCCTGCTGGGCTTTCAGCTCGACTGGGCGGAGCTACAGTGAGCCGCTGGCAGCGCTGGCGCGCGCCCATCGCGCTGCTGCTGATCACGCTCGGCGGCCTTTGGCTGCGCTGGCTGGCCTGGCGCTGGAATGCTGCCCGTCCGCTTGGCGGCGACGAGCGCGAGTACTTCGAGCAGGCGCTGGCTATCGCTCGCGGCGCGGGCTACCACGATCTGCTGCTGATGCGCCCGCCGCTCTTCTCGCTCGGCCTGGCCCTGCTCGCCATCCTCACCGATAGCAGCATCACGGCGCTGCGCCTGCTCAACGCGCTGGTCAGCACGGCCACTATCCCGCTGATGTACTGGTGGACGCGCACGCTCTTGCCGCAGCTGCCGCGACGTGTGCCGCTGCTCGCCGCCACGCTCACCGCCGCCTGGTACACGCTGGCCCTCAATGCCACCGAGCTGCTGACCGAGACGGTCACGCTGGCGGGCCTGCTGCTGGCCTTCACGCTGCTGGTGCGCACTGGCCGCCGCGCCGCTGGCCCGTGGCGCGGCGCGGCGCTCGCTGGCGTGACCGTCGCGCTGGTCTGCCTCGTGCGCTCGGTGGCGCTGCCGCTGCTGCCGCTCGGTGCGCTCTGGCTCTGGCGCGGCGCTGCTGGCGCTCAGCGTGGCCGCCGCGCTGTGATCTTTCTGCTGGCGGCGCTGTTAACGATTACGCCCTGGACCATCCGCAACGCGCTCACCTACCACGGCTTTATCTTCATCGACACCACCGGCCCCGAAAATCTCTGGCTCGACAACGATCCGGCTGGGCGCGAGGCGGTTAAGGCGCAGCTGTACGCCCTTGGCGACGACCGTGTCGCCCGCTCGAAGCTGGCGACGCAGCAGGGGCTACAGGCGCTCACGTCGCATCCCGGCTGGGTGCTGCAGAAAAGCTGGCGCGAGTTCCGGCGCTTTTGGGCCTTCGAGCACACCGACGATCTGCTCGCTCGTCCGGCCATCTGGGTCCCGCCGTCCGAGGCGTGGCTGCGGGTTGTGCTGGGCGATGTGCTGTGGTTTGTGCTGCTGCTCGCTGGGGCGGCGGGCCTGCTGCTGCTGCCGCTGGAGCGTGGGCTGCGCAGCGTGCTGGCCCTCTGGGCGCTCTACACGGTTTTCACTGGCGCGCTTTTTCACGTCGAGTATCGCTATCGGCTGCCGCTCGTGCCGGTGCTGCTGCCTGCCGCTGCCTGGTCGCTCGCCTACATTCGCTGGCGGCGCACTCCGTCTGCTGAAATACAGCGCCGGCGCTGGAGCCGACCGTCGGCGCTGGCGGCGCTTGCTCTGGTGCTGGCCCTCGCGCTCTTTTCCCTGAGCTATGCGGCCTACCCCGCCACTACCGTGCGACTAATCCGCAAGCATTGGAGCTTGTGGCGTGCCGAGGTCGCCCTCGCCGACCCGACGCCGCCGCCCACAGGGGCCTTTATCGACACGCTCGGCTCTGGCATTCCTGTCTATACTGCCGAGGCGAAGGCTGCGCAGGCCCTCAAGTTCGATCCTGACTCGGTGCTCGCCCGCGTGCTCCAGGCCCGCGCTGCGCTGCGCTTGCACGAGACCGAGCGCGCCGAGCAGTTGCTGCGCACGGCTATCGCCCAGCTGCCAGCTCACCCCTACCCCCACTTGCTGCTTGGCGATCTGCTGCGCGCCCGTGGCGATCTCGCCGCTGCTCGCACGGAGCTGGCCTTTGAAACCGCCTCGCGCGAGGACCTCCAGCGCTGGGCGCAGCTGCGCTTCTCCCAGACGCCGCCGCCAGCCCAGCTCGAGCTTGGCGCGGGCCTCGATCTAGGCTTTATCCATGGCTTCTATGCCGCTGAGCCAGATGCGACTCGCTGGTTCGCCGACCAGGCAAGCGTCACGCTGGCCCCGCCGCAGTCTGCCGATACGCTGTCCATCCGTGTCGCCGCGCCGCGGCCTGCCGGTCTGCCAGCGCCGCAGCTGACGATCCTGATCAATGGCCAGCCCATCTTCACCCAAGCGGTTGGCCCGGATTGGCAGACGATCGATGTTCCGCTGCCAGCACCGCTTGATCCCGTCCAAAGCCCCCGCATCGAGCTACGCGCATCAACCCAGTTTGTGCCGCATGCCTATGATCGCACCAACCCTGATGGTCGCGCACTCGGTGTTCGTGTCGATTCACTCGGCTGGCGCTAGCGCCTGCCCGATCACAGCACTGGCGTGTTTGAGCGCGCTGACTAGCCAACGCCCCCGCCAGCACCTTCGCTAGCAGGGGCGTTGCCGTTGCTGTCCATGGCTGCCTGTTGCTAGGCTACTTGTTCACAGCTGGCAGGAAGAGCTTCTTCGTGGTTATATCAAGGTTCATCGCGCCATCGTAGGTGCCTGTCCCAATGTTGCCGGCCTCGTCGCGCAGCAGCACCATAATCTGCAGCGGCTGTGGGGCTGGCTGCGGGAGGGTAACCTTTGCCACCCACACATCAGGCAGCGTGTCTTTCACCAGTGTTGTTGGCAGCGCTGCCCAGCTTCCATCTGTGCGCTTGAACATCACATGGGCCTCTTCGAGCGCGCCTGGTCGGCCCGGTGCGCCGCGCTCGAGGATGCGAATGTTGAGCTGCCCTTGCTGATTTAACAGCGTGTGGCGCACAACTGGCGCAATCGTATCTTGCAGCAGGTAGGCTGGCGCAGCGCTGCTCAGATAGTTCAGCTGGATGGTCATTTGGTTGAACAGGCGCACCTTGCCGTCTGCTCCGTTGCCCTTGTACTGCATTGGCGATAGCAGCAGCTGAGCATAGCGCCGTGTGTCGTCGCTGCTCGCGCCGTCGGCTAGCTCTTTGGACTCAAAGACGCTGTAGGCGAAGGGCTGGTCGGGATACCAGCGCTCGGCAAAGTTGTAGTTTGGCTCGGTCTCAAGGTACACCTCCTCGGTGATCAATCTGGTGATCAGCGGGTTGACGCCGGTGATCTCGCTGGTCTGCGCGTCGAGCAGCGCCGCACCGCGCAGCTGCAGCGACCCCGAAATATCTGCAAGATCGACTGGCATCGCCACCGTTTGGATCGCTGGTCGTCCAGCCTGATTCGACATCGTGCCATTGATTACGCTGCCCGTCAGCAGATCGAACGAGTCGCTATCAACCGTCATGGTCGTCAGTATCGCCGTGCCGTTTGAGCCAGTTGCTGGCTGATTGTCGAAGTGCAGTGTGAGCGTGCGGGTGATCACCTGATCCGGCGCGACGTTGGTGATCAGCGGCCGCTTGAGCGCACACTGGGTGCACTCGAAGTCCTGCTGGTCATGTGGCGGGAAGTTAGTCTGGCCCGTTGGTGCAACACGCACGCGGATCATCGGCAGCCCATACAGCGTCGATTGCAGCAGCACTTTCTGATCATACACACTGAACGAGCCGGCGGCGGCTTCGCGCAGGTAGCGCCGCTTGGCGCGCGTAAGCGCCTGCCCAACCGGGATTCCAGCGTAAAAGCCTGCCCGACCCTGCCATTGACGTCCAAGCTCCTCGGTGAAGTTCAGCATCAGCCGCTCGGTGTAGCCCACCAGCTCGCTGTCGCCGTAGCCAAAGCCTGTGTTGCCAATCCAGGTGCCCTTCTGCCGGATGTAGGCCTCTGGGAAGTCGATCGACCGCAGGTAGCGATCAACTGCAAAGATCATATCGCTGTTGTAGACATTGTAGCCAGCATGGCAGCCAGCGCTGTAGCCCAGCGACTGCTGGAAGAACGTGGCGTCAGGCAGGAATGTGTTGGCGTAGTTGTAAATGATATCGGCGGAGATCACACTTGTCGATGAGAGATAGTTGGCCGGAATGGCGTAGTCATGCGCAAAGTGCCCGTTGACCGATTGGAACGCATAGGGCGTGGGGCCGGATGTCGTGCTCTCGATGTTGTCCAGCCATTTCATGTAGAGATCGGTTGACGACCATGTGTCGCCGATCAACGGCTGCACCGTGCCTTGAAAGGGTGTTTGGGGCAGATACGGCTGGAGTGTGTCACTAATCGCCAGCGCTTGATCGGTGAGGAAGTCGTAGCCGCTTACAAATGCATTGATTTTGTCGCTGGTGTCAATCGCCAGCGCATCAAAGCCGCCGTTGAGCTGCACGTTCTCCAAGTAGCGCAAGATATCGCCTGGGTCTTCCACAAGTCGCCCCACCGCCAGGTCGGGCAGCCATAGCTGGCGACCGCGGTAGGGGATGCGCGTTAGCGTGCCGTAGGGGTTGTCGGTCAAAATAGTGCGGTAGAACAGCGTGCTCCACGTGCGCGTGTTTGTCTGGACTGGCAGATCATACAGGTAGTCACCCTCATTGGCTAGCTTGGTCTCGTCGGGCACGCGCTGGAAGGGCACCACTTTGTCTGAGCCGATGATCGAGATATAGTGGATCGAGGGGCACTGCTTCGCATACGCCATGATCAGGCGGCGAATGCCCTTGGCTATCTCGTTGGCCTGCAGCGGATTGCTCGGGTCAGCATCCCAGTTGGCATAGGCCGGACCAAATGCCGTGGCTGGCTGAATCAGGTTGGTTGCGTTCAGATCGATCACGCGCCCGGCTGGGGTTTCGCTCAGCGCCAGCGTGTTGAGCACCTGCGTGATCGTCATGCCCGTCGTGCCCAGCCGCGGGCTGTTGGTCAGATATAGCACCTCGACCGGAATGCTCTGCTGGGCATCGACATAGCAGTTGATTTCACTGTTGACGACGTTGAAGTTCACCGGCACTGGATCACCAAGGTTGCCAAGCGCCTCGCTCTTAAACGTCAGGTTGTATGCGCCGCGCTGGTCGCTATCGTGCGGCATCACGAGCAAGTAGTACATCCCTGGCTGCCAGGTAAACTGGTTGATCGCCTTGTTAGAGTAGCCGTTTGCACCGGTGAAGTAGATCTGGCCGGTGAAGTAGATCTGGCCGGTGAAGTAGATCTGGCCGGTGAAGTAGATCTGGCCAATCTGCTCAATGTTGTTCAGGTTCGGCAGATCGCCGCTCTCATCGATTTGATTTGTGTCCTCAACTTGATTGAGGTTGATCTGTCCAGTTGAGGTGACCGGATTGCTCAGATCGCCGAAGACAAAGATATCAAAATCGCCGAGCGTGTCGGTCATGGAGATGCTAATCGTCGAGGGATTGCTGATGCTGAAGGTGTACCAGTCCAGATCATTCAGCCCCAGGTCGCCCTTCACAAAACACTGGTGCGTGAGCAGCCACTGGCATCCAGTGAGCATATTGATATTGTTTGCGTCTGCATAGGTGTCGTTTGGCTCTACCTCGTAGGCCGGAATAAGCGGCAGCGCCTGCGCCCCCTGCGCAGGTATATTGGGGAAAATAACGCACAAAACCATGAGCAACATAGATAGAACCGATCTTTTCATGACGCCTCCTCATGATTGCTAACTGAATGATGCTAGTTCGTGCAGCAATGCTTCACACTCTTGGAGATACTGTTCATTTGCTATTTCGGTAAAAATAGTGCGGGCGCTACCAAGTGCCTGCTGCGCTTGCGCCTGACTGGCCTGCTCTATGTGGATTTTGCCCAGCAGCAGCAGCGAGAGACCTTCTTCCAGCCGGAGCGAAAGCTCTTGCGCGACGTTGATCGATGCTTGACAGTACTCAATCGCCTGCTGTGGCTGCTGCGATTTGCGCTCAAGCTCAGCAAAGTAGCGATAGATTTCTGGAATGTACTCGCGAATATTCATCTGCTCGTACATGCGTAGGCTTTGCTCTAAGTATTTGCGGCTCAGCGCGAGATCGCCTTGGGTCAGATATGCCGCGCCAAGATTCATCGAGAGAATGGCGGTTCCATAGGCCGATTGAATCCGATCCCAGTAGGTCAGGCTTTCTTCGAACTTGCTGATGGCGCGATCAACCTGCCCAAGCTGGAGATAAAGATCGCCAATATTGTTGGTTATGATCGCTAGTCCATAGTCATCTTTGATGTCGAGGCGTATTTTGTAGGCCTTCTCATGGAAGCTGAGCGCTTTTTCAATATCGCCAAACTTGTAGTAGTTTGCGGCGGTGTTGCTGTAGGCGTTGGAGAGCAGCAGAATGTTCTTGCTTTTTTCTAGGTACTCAATGCTCTTCAACGACATGCTGATAGATTTGTTGTTCTCCCCAATACAGCTATAAGCTACGCCCATGATCCCATAGGCTTGGGCCAGATCTTCAATGCTATCAAGCTTAATCACTGTATCGATGGCCTGCTCTGCATCAACAAGCACTTTTTTGTACTCACCAATTCGGTAGTAGATGCCCGCGCGTCGGATCAAAATGCGCACATACTCTAAAGATGTACGGTTGGCTAGTCCAGCCAGCGCATGTGCCAGATTCTCGAGGCCGGCGTTGAACTCTGCGCGGCGCTCGTACACGGTGGCGATATGCCGATACAGCCGTGCGATGTGCTCTGACGCTGGGCTCAGTAGATCACAGGACTCCCTGGGGCCAGGGTAAACGGTGTGGCGGCCGAATCGTGCGGTATCCTTTGTGGTGCCAACCAAGAAAGGAACCGTGC
>JABXJS010000196.1 GCA_013538855.1 Herpetosiphonaceae bacterium | reverse complement strand
GCTGGGCAATCGCAGTGGCCGGATCAGGTCAGCAACGCAGCCGATGCGTGCTGGCCGAGGCGCTGCGCATAACCACCGACGCTGCTTTTTCAAACAACATACTGCCGCCGACACACATGGCGACGATGGCACGCCTAAAGCACACGCGGCTGATCCATACTTGTCAGAATCAGCCGCGTGGTTGCGTGTGGGCTATGATCAAGCGCTAGAGGCCGGCCTCTTGGCGCAGAATCTCGGCCTTGTCGGTGCGCTCCCAGGGCAGGTCGAGGTCATCGCGGCCAAAGTGACCGTAGGCGGCCGTCTGGCGGTAGATCGGGCGGCGCAGGTCGAGGTCGCGGATGATCGCGCCGGGGCGCAGATCGAAGTGCTTCTGGATGAGATTGTGGATGACCTCATCGGCGACGTGGCCGGTGCCGAAGGTCTCGAAGGCGATCGAGAGCGGGCGCGACACGCCGATGGCGTAGCTCACCTGAACCTCGAAGCGGTCGGCGAGGCCGGCGGCGACGACATTCTTGGCCACATAGCGTGCGGCGTAGGCGGCCGAGCGATCGACCTTGGTGGAGTCCTTGCCGGAGAAGGCACCGCCGCCGTGGCGGGCGACGCCGCCGTAGGTATCGACGATGATCTTGCGGCCGGTGAGGCCAGCGTCGCCCATGGGGCCGCCGGTGACGAAGCGGCCGGTGGGATTGATGAAAATCTTGGTATCGTCGTCGATCATACCATCGGGAATGACCGGCTTGATGACCAGCTCGACCAAATCGGCGCGGATGCGCTCGTTATCGATGGCGGGATCGTGCTGGGTGGAGATGAGCACGGTATCGACGCGGGCGGGCTTGCCGTGGCGGTACTCGACCGTGACCTGGCTTTTGCCATCGGGGCGCAGGTAGCCGATCTCGCCGGTTTTGCGCACGCGCGACAAGCGGCGGGTGAGCTTATGGGCCAGCGAGATTGTGAGCGGCATCAGCTCGGGCGTCTCGTTGCAGGCGAAGCCGATCATCATGCCCTGGTCGCCAGCGCCGACGGCCTCGATGGCGGCCTCGACGGCGGCGGCGCCGCGCACCTCAAGCGCCTGATCGACGCCTTGGGCGATATCGGGCGACTGGCCGTGGAGGGCGACGATAACGCCGCAGGTTTCGGCGTCGAAGCCGTACTTGCCGCGGGTATAGCCGATGTCATTGATCACGCGGCGCACGATATCTTGAATTTCGACGTAGGCCTCGGTGGTGACCTCGCCCATCACGACGACGAGGCCGGTGGTGGTAGCGGTCTCGCAGGCGACGCGGGCATTGGGATCGCGCGAGAGGATCTCATCGAGGATGGCATCGGAGATCTGATCGCAGATTTTATCGGGGTGGCCCTCAGTCACCGACTCAGAGGTGAAGAAGAACTGCGGTGAACGCATGAAGGTTGTCGCGTCCATTGGAAGCTCCTTGTATGGTGTCGTGCTGCGGCATGAGCGAGCGACGCAGCAATTTAAAGTCCTGTTGGAGCGGCGGGATCATGGTGATCCCGCCGCCGATCTCAGCTATGAGCGCAAGCTAGAGTGGGCGGGGTCTAGGTGCCCTCTTCCCACGAGTTGAGGTAGGCCTCCTGCTCATCGGTGAGGGTATCGATATTGATGCCCATGCCGGCGAGCTTGAGGCGGGCGATCTCCTGATCGACCTCCTCGGGCAGCGCATAGACGCGGTGCTCGAGCTTGCCTTTGTGGGTGAGCAGGTACTCGCTGGCCAGCGCCTGGTTGGCGAAGGACTGATCCATCACAGCGGAGGGATGGCCCTCGGCGGAGGCGAGGTTGATCAGGCGGCCCTCGCCGAGCAGGTTGATGCGGCGGCCATCGGCCATGACATATTGGTCGATGAACTGGCGCGGCTTGCGGGTTTCGCTGGACATCTTCTGCAGGGCGGGGATATTGATCTCGACGTTGAAGTGACCGGAGTTGGCGATGATTGCGCCGTCCTTCATCTGCTCGAAGTGGTGGGCATCGAGGACGTGGATATCGCCAGTGGCCGTGATAAAGATATCGCCGATCTTGGCGGCCTCGACCATCGGCATCACGCGGAAGCCGTCCATCGCGGCCTCAAGCGCCTTGATCGGATCAATCTCGGTGACGATGACATTGGCACCCAGGCCGTGGGCGCGCATCGCGATGCCCTTGGAGCACCAGCCGTAGCCGCCGACGACCACGACCTTGCCAGCGATGAGCACATTGGTGGCGCGGATGACGCCATCGAGGGTGGACTGGCCGGTGCCATAGCGGTTATCGAAGAGGTGCTTGGTGAGCGAGTCATTGACGGCGATGACCGGGAAGGAGAGCACGCCCTGCTTGGCCATGGCGCGCAGGCGGATAACGCCGGTGGTGGTCTCCTCGGTGGAGCCGATCAAATTCTCGAGCAGGTCGCGGCGATCCTTGAGCACGGCGGAGACGAGGTCAGCGCCATCGTCCATGGTGATCTGCGGGCCGTGATCGAGGGCGGCCTTGAGGTGCGCGTAGTAGGTATCGTTGTCCTCGCCCTTGATGGCGTACACCGGGATCTCATCGTAGGAGACGAGGGCGGCGGCGACATCGTCCTGGGTGGAGAGCGGGTTCGAGGCGGCGAGGACCACATCGGCACCGCCGGCCTGGAGGGCGCGCATCAAGTTGGCGGTCTCGGCGGTCACGTGGAGGCAGGCGGACATCTTGATGCCTTCGAGCGGGCGCTCCTTCTCGAAGCGAGCGCGGATCTGGCGCAGCACAGGCATCTCTTGCTCGGCCCACGCGATGCGGCGCATACCTTCATCGGCGAGGTTGATATCTTTGATATCGTATTCTTTGGCCACGAAATACTCCTTTATATGTAAAACCAATTCATGGTGTAGATCCACCACTGCGTGGGCAGCTTGGGGGCGCAGCCCCAGGCCCAGGCAGTGTTCCATCCTGCGGGCAGGATGGGGGATGTTCGAAATCTAAACGGTATCGTACACGTTTATATCTACGCGTACAAAGCGGCTACGACTGGCTGGCGACGGTTTGGAACAGCACCTCTAGCTCAGGGCAGGGGCCGTAGTTCTCGGCATAGCGCTCGATGAACTCGGCGGGCGAGTAGTGGTGCTCCTGCGTGCCGCGCTGCTCAATCGCATAGCAGGCGGTAAGGCAGGCCATACGGCCGGTGATCTCCAGCGGCAGGCCCGCGAGGTAGCCGCGCACAAAGCCAGCGCGGAACGCATCGCCGGCCCCAGTGGGATCGACAACCTGAGCAGCTTTAGCGGCGGGCACATCGATGGTTGAGCCATTGAGGTGGATGCTTGCGCCCTGGCCGCCCTTGGTCACGATGGTGAGTGGGACAAGGCGGTGCAGCTCATCCTCGCTGCAGCCGATTTTATCGGCCATCATAGCAAACTCGTAGTCGTTGCCGATCAGCATAGTTGCGCCGCGCGCGCCCTCCAGCAGCTCCTCGCCGTTCATGCGCGGGGCCTGCATGCTGGGATCGTACATGTAGGGGATGTTGTGCTGCTGGCACTCGCGGGTGTACTGCTGCATGGCGGCTGGATCGTTGGGGGCAACCACGACGAAGTCCGGGCGCATGCCATCGATATGGAGCTTGAGCGTATGGGCCTGGCTCATCGCGCCTGGGTAGAAGGCGGTGATCTGATTGTCTGACAGGTCGGTATTGATAAAGCATGACGCGGTGAAATCGCTGTCGATGACCTTGACCATGCTGGTATCGACGCCGGCCTGCTCCAGCCATGCGCGGTACTCGCCGAAGTCCTGGCCGACGGTGCCCATGATGCAGGGTGTTTCGCCGAGCAAGGCGAGGTTATAGGCGATATTGGGGCCAGTGCCGCCGCGCATGCGCTTCATGGAATCGACCAAGAAGCTCACGCTGAGGACGTGAACTTTATCGGCGAGGATGTGGTCTTTGAATTGGCCGGGAAAGACCATGATGTAATCATAGGCAATCGACCCGGTTACTACAATTCGCACTGATGTCTCCTGCTCTGAGTCCGGGCCTCGTTGGAGACGCCGGAATAAAACCAATGGATGAGCGCTGTCATCCGCCGTTACGAAAGCTTATACCGCGTCCGGATGTGCTCAGAGAGCGTTGCCAGCGCGCCGAGCACACGGTCGGCGGTTGCAGTGGTCTGCGTGCGCAGGCCCGGATTGGTGGTGAGCAACGAACCGCTCAGCATGCGACTGTTCAACACATCGTTGTCGAGCGCTTGCCTGAGCAGCGTGTCCCATGAGTCCATAAGAGGCTCAAGGGCGAGCTGATCGAGTGTGGCGGCGGTGGTGGGAAGCATAGCCCAAGCGACGATGCCGCCACGTTCAAAATAATCGTTTAAACAGGTGCCACAGTCCAAGAGCGCACTGCGCTGCTCGGGCTGACAGATAATCAAGCGCACATTGGTCGCGAGCACTGTTGGCCAGTCGACGCTGCCGGTGGCCATCAGGCCCAAGGTGGCCTGGAGCGTCTGGCCGATCTCGGCCAGGGCCTGGATGCCGACCGCCTCGTCGGTGGTCACAAACGGGCTGTGCAGGCTATCCCAGAATGGCTCTAGCAGACAGATGCTGGTGGCCGGGACGACCGCGCCAAAGGCCTGTTCGAGCCAGGCGGTGCGCAGGTGCAGGTGCTGGACAAGCACCTCGCGCATGAACGGATCGTGCCACAGCGGCGTTTGGTGCTCGTTGACCAGCGTGAGGCCGAGGCTAACCGGGCCGTACACGCCGATGATGAGCGCCTGCATACGGGTGGCAGCGCTGATCTGCTCGTGCAGCTTGGTGATGGCCTGCCGCAGCTTTGGCACAGCAGTATAGCTCAAATCATACTGTAAAAAAGCCAGCTGGTGGCGCTCAAGCTCGCGCTCAAAGTCGGCCTGCACAACCGTCAGGCCATCGTCGGCGAGGCCAGGAAAGCCGCTGGCTGCTAGGTGCCAGATCGGCTCTGGCGGCAGCAAGGGCCATGTTTTGACCACCGTGTTTGTTTGGCGCTGGGCGGCCCATGCGCCCTGGATCTGCGCATAGGGCAGGTCAAAGGGGGCCATGGGATAGCAGTTCGCCTCAAACGGAAGGGTCATCGCTGGCGTGCCTGCTCGGCCTGAGCCACCGCCTGGGCCAGCCCGCTGGCGAACGGCGGCTGCACCAGGCCCTGCTCGGTGATGATGGCGCTGATCAAGCGGTGCGGTGTGACATCAAAGGCCGGATGGGCCGCCATAACGCCCGCTGGAGCCAGCTGCTGACCAGCGAGCTGCGTCACCTCGGCGGCGGCGCGCTCCTCGATGGGGATGGCGCTGCCGTCGCTGGTGTTGAGATCGATTGTTGAGGTTGGCGCGGCCACATACAGCGGGATGGCGTGCGCTTGGGCTAGCACAGCCAGCGTGTAGGTGCCGATCTTGTTGGCCACATCGCCATTGGCGGCGATGCGGTCAGCCCCAACAATAATGCAGTCGATCTGGCCGCGCTGCATAAAATGGCCAGCCATCGAGTCGGTGATCAGCGTGAGCGGAATGCCGGCCTGCTGTAGCTCCCAGGCGGTCAGGCGCGCCCCTTGCAGGAACGGGCGTGTCTCATCGACATAGACATGCAGTGGTGTGCCAGCAGCGAAGGCGGTGCGGATGGGCGCAAGCGCTGTGCCATAGGCCGCCGTCGCTAGCCCACCAGCGTTGCAGTGGGTGAGCACGTTGTGGCGCTCGCGCAGCAGCGCGGCCCCATGGCGGCCGATCGCACGGCACATCGCCTCGTCTTCATCGCGGATGCGCTCGGCCTCTGCGAGCAGCAGATCGCGGAGGGCCGCAGGTGTGCTGGCGGCATGCTGCTGCGCGAGCGTGAGCATGCGGTCGGTGGCCCAGGCCAGATTGATGGCGGTGGGCCGCGTTGCGTTGAGCAGCGCTTGCGCTTGGCGCAGATCCGCTAGCAGGGCGACGCTGGTGTTGGCGTCGCTCTGCTGTGCGGCGAGCGCCATGCCATAGGCGGCAGTTACCCCGATGGCCGGAGCACCCCGGACCTGCATTGAGCGAATGGCGTGGGCGACCGCTTCGACCTGCTCACAGCGCACAACGGTGAATGCTGTTGGTAGCTGAGTCTGATCAATTAAGTGGCAGGCTTGATCTTCCCACCAAACTGTACGTAAGGCTGTGTCTATCATCACATAGTTGCGCTACTACGCTGCTGCATAAAAAAACCTCTCATAACGAGAGGCCCGAGTCACGGCTCATTTTTCAGGTGATACACCTGCAGGATTTGGCACCTTCCACCGGAGTGGGGTTGCCGGGCTTCGTTGGGCCAGTCCCTCCGCCCGTCACAATGAGCTCATGTTGTTTCCTAATACCGAAGAGCGATTATAGCATACCCGTTCAGCCGTGACAAATAGCTGGTCAAGATGACCATTAAACCTCGTACCGGGATATAATCCCGCTATTGGGCTATTTCAATATTTGTTTAATTATTTTATAATAATGCACCTAGCAGTACATCCTATCTCATATTGTTTAGACATGCACATCCCACATCTTGGGTGCAGGTGAGGAACCCTGCCGGGAGCTTGGGGCTGCGCCCCAAACCGCCTCGCTATGGCGCGTATCCACCGTGAATGTGGTAGCGATATCGGTTCGCCGTCATGTAGGTGAACGTTGGAACCCGGCCGGGGCCTCGGGCTGCGCCCCAGCCCTGCCGCGCTAGCGGCGTATCCAGCAGGTGGTAGCGATATCGGTTCACCGTCGTGCCAGTGCAGGCTGGCATCGTTTGGGGCGACGTTCCGCACGTGCCTGTCCGTGTGGCAGCTCGAACGCGCGTTGGTATATGGTCGCAATCAGCATCGCAGGCTTGCACGTGGACCTGCGTGCTCTGTGGCAACGTCACGTGCTTGAGTCGTTGCTGTCATTGCTGAGAAGACGGGTTGCTGGCTTGAACTATGGAGCTGAGCGCACAGTTCAGCATTATGCTGCTGTTAGGCTTGGCCAGAATTCGTTATGTTGAAAGAGGAGCGCACATGGTTCATCGCGTATGGTCACGACTGTTTACTGTTGGGCTGCTTGCTAGTCTCGTGCTGGCAGGCTGCGGCGCAGCTGCTCCTACGGCTACCCCGGAGCTGCCACCGGCCAGCGCCTCGATTCAGCTCTCGTGGTTTCATAGCATCGAGTTTGCTGGTGTATACGAGGCGCTCAATCAGGGCTATGCTAGCCAGAACAAGCTTGATCTCACGATTAAAGAGGGTGGCATCACCGCCGATGGCGCGTATATCGATCCGGTCACTGAGGTGCAAAGTGGCAACGCTGAGTTTGGCATCGCCGGGGCGGATGTGCTACTGCGCGCGCGGGCGGCCGGCAGCCCGCTGGTGGCCATCGCGGCGATCTATCAGCGCAGCCCAGTCGCGCTGGTCTCGCTGAAGGATAGCAACGTGCTCAAGCCGGCCGATCTGGCAGGCAAGACGATCGGCATCGCGCCGCCAGACACGACGGTCTATATCAGCTATCGCGCGCTGCTGGAGTCCGAGCAGGTTGATCCGGCGACGATCACCGAGGTGCCGGTGCTGCCACAGTCGTCCGTTGATGATCTATTTAGTGGTAAAATTGACGTGCTGCACGCATTTATCACCCACGAAGCAACCCAGGCGCGCGCCCGCGATGCATCGGTCAATGTGCTGCTGCTGAGCGACTACGGCATCGATATCTACAGCATCGATATCTACAGCAACGTCATCTTTACCACCGAGTCGATGATTGCCGAGCATCCCGAGACAGTGCAGGCGTTTATCAATGCGCTGACCAAAGGCTTGACCTGGGCCGTCGATCACCCTGAAGATGCAGCGAAGCATGTTGTGGAAACCTACGGTGCCACCATGGCTCCGCCGATCCAAGCGCTCCAAGATGAGGGTATGCTGGCATCGGTGCCGCTGATTCGCCCAGCCGGCAGCCAGCCGGGCATGATGAACGCTAAGATCTGGGACAACACCGAGCAAGTGCTGCTCAGCCAGAAGTTGATCGATAAGCCGTTAGACGTTGCCAAGGCGTATACGCTAACGTTTCTGAACTCTGTGTATGGCCAATAACCAATCAAGCGCCGCTGTCGATCCAGCCCCAGAGAGTGAACCGCTGGGGCCGCTGCCCATTTGGCAGCAGATTCGCTGGGGTATGATCTTAACGCTGCTGCTGGTGGCCCTGCTGCCACTGGTCGGCGTCGAGCTGCTGACACTCGTGCTGACCAGCCGCCAGTCGTACAATCATGTGTACAACCAGCTGCAGTCGGTCTCGCAGCTGAAGGCGAATCAGATCGAGCACTGGCTTGGCGACAGCCAGCTGGTGCTCGAGGTGCTGGCGACCGGGCCGTTTGAGGCATCGCTGGCCAATCTTACACAAACCCCCGATGATCCGCAGCTTGAGCAGCTGGTGAGCACGGCGCTGACCAGCGTCGCCAGCGCGCACGACATCATCCCTGGCGCAAACCTCAACTTCACCGAGCTATTTTTGTTTACTCCCGAAGGGCGGGTCATCGCCTCCTCCGAGCCGGTGCAGGTCGGCAAGGTGGTGCGCACGCAGCCCTACTTTGATGCGAGCCTCACCGACAGTTTCATTCAACCGCCCTACTATGCCGTTGGATCAGGCGAGCTGACGATGGTGGTGACGCGGCCGATCCGTGACGCTTCTAATCAGGTGGTGGCCGTGCTGGCCGGGCGTCTCGATCTTACGGTGCTGGCAAACCTGATGCTGGAGCGCTCGGGCCTGGGCGCAAGCGGCGAGACCTATCTGGTCAGCCTAGAGAGCAGCTATCTCCTGACACCAAGCCGCTTCGAGGGCTACTCGCTCAATCAGTCGTACCACAGCCAGGGCATTGATGCGGCGCTGCGCGGCGAGGCCGGCTCGGGCGTGTACATGAACTACCAGTCGCCGCCGGAGCAGGTGCTCGGTGTGTACCGCTGGGTGCCCGAGCTACAGGCCGGGCTGATTGCCGAGGTCGAGGCCACCGAGGCCTTCGCTGGCTCGCGGCGCGCCGCCAACTATAGCCTGGGCTTTGCCGCTGGCATCGGGGCGCTGGTGATCGTGCTTGCGCTGCTGATCTCAAGCTATCTGTCGAAGCCCATTGCCGCGCTGACCGACGGGGCGCGGCGCGTCGCCGAGGGCGAGCTAGACCAGCTGGTCACGGTGCACGCGCACAACGAGCTGGGCGTGCTCTCGCGTGTGTTCAACACCATGACCGAGCAGCTGCGGCTGAATCAGGCGCAGCTGGAGCAGCGCGTGGCCGAGCGCACTGCCGAGCTAGAGCATAGCCTGACCGAGCGCAACCGCATCCTTGATGAGCTGCAGGATTCGCTGACAGCGCGCGAGCAGCTCAAGGAGACGGTGCGCAGCCTGTCGATGCCCGTCGTTGCGGTGCACGATGCCATTATCGTCATGCCGCTGATCGGCGAGATCGACGCCGCACGGGCGGGCATGCTCGCCCGCAGCCTGATGGATGGCATCAACGAGCATCGGGCGCGCATCGCGCTGATCGATGTGACCGGCGTCCCACTGATCGATAGCGCGGTGGCCGAGGCGCTGCTGACGATGATGCGCGCCGCACAGCTGCTAGGCACGCACTCGGTGCTGGTGGGCGTGCGGCCGGAGATTGCCCAGTCGCTGCTGATGCTCGATGTTGACCTCAGCAGCGTCGATACACGCTCTGATCTGAAAAGCGGCATCCAGTATGCACTGGAGCTGCTGATGCGGCGCAACCAGGGCTGAACGCAGCGCACGCCTTGACAGATGCGCGGCGGCTGATTAATATCGCCGCTATGCCAACAAGCCACACGCTCGATAGCACCAAACAGATAGATAGACCATGCAGGCGCGGGCATCGTCCCGCGCTTTTTGCTAGGAGATGCGCGTTATGATCGCACTTGATGAGTTGTTAAACCGCGGCGTCGCCGAGATTATTGTCGGCGATAACCTGCGCCGCAAGCTTGAGTCAGGCCAGAAGCTGCGCCTGAAGCTCGGCATCGACCCCACGCGACCATCCATCCACATCGGCCACGCGGTGGCCCTGCGCAAGCTGCGCCAGTTTCAGGAGCTGGGCCACACCGTCGTGCTGATCGTCGGCGACTGGACAGCGCAGATCGGCGATCCCACCGGCCGCGATGAGAGCCGCCAGCGTCTCACGCCGCAGGAGACCAAGGACAACGCCGAAGAGTTTATGGATCAGTTCTTTAAGATTGTCGACCAGGAGCGCACAGAGATTCGCTGGCAGAGCGAGTGGTTCAGCGGCTTCTCGCTGGAGGACGCCTTCAACTTGATGGGCCGCTTCACCCTGGCCCAAATGTTGTCCCACGAGACCTTCCGCAAGCGCTACGACACTGGTCAGCCGCTAACGCTGCTGGAGCTGATGTATCCCATCCTGCAAGCCTACGACTCGGTGGCGATCAAGGCCGATGTCGAGTTCGGCGGCACCGACCAGAAGTTCAATATCCTCGCCGGCCGTCAGCTGATGGAGCAGATCGACATGACGCCGCAGGATGTGCTGCTCGTGCCGCTGATCGCCGGCACCGACGGTCGCAAGATGAGCAAGACCTTCGATAACACCGTCGATATTTTGATGTCGCCAGATGACAAGTACGGCCGCATCATGTCGATGGCCGACGATGTGCTGCCGCTCTACTACGAGGTCTGGACCGACGTTCCGCTGGATGAGGTGCGCGGGCTGGAGCAGGCGATGGCCGCCGGCACGGTCAACCCCCGCGATCTCAAGATGCGCCTGGCACGCGAGATCATCACGCAGATCGACGGCGCTGACGCCGCCAAGGCCGCCGAGGAGAACTTTGTGCGCGTGTTCCAGCAGCGTGCACTGCCCGAGGACATGCCCGAGCATCCGCTGAGCGCGCCGGTCAATATCATCGAGTTGATGGTGCAGACCAAGCTTGCCAGCAGCAAGGGCGAGGCGCGCCGCCTGATCGACGGCGGCGGCGTGCGCCTCGACGGTGAGAAGCTGGCCGGCTATGATGTCGAGATCACGCCACAGGGCCAGCAGGTGCTCCAGGTCGGCCGCCGGAAGTTTGTGCGGCTGGTGGGCGAGTAGCGGCTTGCGGCACCTGGGCTGCGGCCGGTCGCCTGCGCTGATCGGCCGCAGCAGGCGTAGCTAGCGGCGCGCACAGCGCCTGAATCGGCTGGTGGCGCATGGGCTGCAACCAGGCTCCTGTGCGCCACCATGTGCGAGCAGAGGCGCGCTGGTATGGTGGCTGTAAACGACAATCTATGGTATTCTCGAATTACCGACCGACCTTGCGCCAGTGGGGCGCGGATGTGCACTTGCCACACTTTAAGCCACGCTTGAAGCGGCAGCAGGTGGGCAGGCTTGTTCGGCGCAGCGCGTGAACGCCGTCGAGGACTCCATGGATCAACACCCCTTCCCAATCGCCGAGGACTGCTACAAATGCCCGCAGCGCGTCTACGAGCGCAACCAGATTGTGCACGGCTACGGCGACCCCAAGGCGCAGGTGATGTTCATCGGCGAGGCTCCCGACAGCCTCGGAGCCAATCAGACTGGCGTGCCCTGGACGCGCACAGTGGCCGGGCAGCGCCTCCAGGTGCTCTTGCGCGCCCTGCGCCTGCGCACAGCCTCGGACCCAGAGCACGAGCGGCCGAAGCTGGTCGGCTCGTATCTGACCTACATGGTGCGCTGCGCGACCCACACCGATCGGCGGCCCAACCGCACCGAGGTCGCCAACTGCGCGGCCTACCTCTGGCGCGAGATCGCGCTGGTCAACCCGCGGATCATCGTGCCTGTTGGTGAGATACCGACGCGCCTGATCTGCTCACGCTACCTGCACACGATACCTGGCGACATCAGCAGCCTGCACGCACAAGTCTTCCCCACCGAGCAGGTGCTGGTTGTGCCGTCGATTGATATGGTCACTATCACGCGCGAGGAGGCCCACGTGCTGGCGCGCGTCCTGGTGGCCTTGTTGGAAGGCTAAGCCAGCGGTTTGCACGCTGGTCTATCATCAAAGATAATACAATTATGCGCTTAATACTTAAACCAGAACGCGACAAGTCCGTCCGCCAGCGGCATCCGTGGGTCTTTACTGGGGCTGTAGGGCGGCGCTCAGGGCCGCTCACGCCCGGCGGCGTTGTTGATGTGTACAGCTCCGATGGCGGCTGGCTGGCGCGTGGCACCGTCAGCACGCACTCGCAGATCATCGCCCGCCTGTGGACTTGGCAGCAGGATGAGCCGATTGACGCCGAGTTGATCGAGCGGCGGCTACAGCGGGCGATCGCCGCCCGCGCCGATCTGATCAACGACCCGAACACCACCGCCTACCGCCTGGTCTTCAGCGAGAGCGATGGTCTGCCTGGCGTGATCGTTGATCGCTACGGCGACTGGCTGGCGGTGCAGCTGCTGACGCAGGGCGCGGCGGCCATGAGCAGCCTGATCGTCGAAACGCTGGCGCGGCTGCTCGATGTGCGCGGCATCTACGAGCGCTCCGACGTTGAGATTCGTGCGCGCGAGGGCCTGCAGTCCGCCGAGGGCGTGCTGTGGGGCGCGGCTCCGCCAAGCGAGCTAGAGATTTTAGAGAACGGCTATCGCTTTACCCTTGATCTCGCTGGCGGCCAGAAGACCGGCTGGTACCTTGATCAGCGGCGCAACCGGCGGCTGGTTTCGGCCTACGCGCGCGGCGCGGAGATGCTCGGTGTGTTCACCTACACTGGCGGCTTCGAGGTGGCGGCGGCGGCGCAGGGCGCGGCCTCGCTGCTGGCGGTCGATAGCTCCAGCGTGGCGCTGCAGACGCTGCGGGCCAATCTGCGGCGCAATCAGCTCGACACGCCGCTGACGGTACAGGAGGGCGACGCCTTCGAGGTGCTGCGCCAGCTGCGCGCCGATGGGCGGCAGTTCGACCTGATCGTGCTTGACCCACCAAAGTTCGCCCACTCACAGCGCCAGATCGACCGCGCCACCCGTGGCTACAAAGATATCAACCTGCAGGCGCTGCATCTGCTGCGGCCCGGCGGCGTGCTGGCAACCTTCTCATGCTCGGGCCTGATCAGCGCCGACCTGTTTCAGAAGGTCATCTTTGGCGCGGCGCTGGATGCCGAGCGCGACGCCCAGATTATCGAGACACTGACCCAAGATAGCGACCACCCTGTGTTGTTAACCTTTCCGGAATCAGCCTACTTGAAAGGGCTGGTCTGTCGAGTTTGGTGAGGAAATGCTATGGCGCACACGCTTTCTCCTGAAGGAACCTTGACGAGCGCTGGCGAGCTGCGCGTGACTGGTATTCACAGCGGCTTGAAATCGACCCGTGATCGTGATCTCGGGCTCGTGGTGGCGCGCACCGCGTGCACGGCGGCTGGCTACTTTGGCGCAGCCTCCGGCTCGGCCGGCGCATGGTCCACCGCCCGCCTGCGCCGCGGCAGCGCCGAGGATGTGCGGGCGCTCTTGCTGCTGTCAGGCTGCGCTGGCGCACGTGGTGCGCAGGCGATTACCGACTACGATGCGCTGGCCCAGCTGCTGGCCGACGAGGCGGTGATCAAGCCCGAGCAGGTGCTCATCTTGGCCGCTGGCCCAGAGGATGCGCTGCCGATGGAGCTGCTGCGCGTCGGCGTGTCGCGCGCCCTCGACGAGCTGGATAGCGGCGGCGGGCGACGGCTGGCCCTGGCCATGGTCGCCGATGAGCAGGAGACGCCTACGCAGGCCGCGCTGGAGCTGCACCTCGGCGGCACAGACTTTATCATTGGGGGCGTGAACGTTGGTGGGGCGGCCGGGCGCACGCTGCTCGCCACCAACGCCGCCATCGCTAGCAAGCCGCTGCAGCAGGCCGTCGATGCGCTGCTCGCCACGCGCCCCGATCTTGATCAGGGCGCGCTTGTGCTGCTGGCCAACGCGACAGCTGGCGCGCTGCCCAATACGCAGGCGCAGCAGGCGTGGCAGGCAGCGCTGCAGGAGCTAGTGGCGCATCTGCTTCCGCCCGCCTAGTGCGTCGCGCCGGGCTGACGCTTCCCCATCCTTAGTCTGGGGGCCATATGCAAAGATTGCCCTTGTTTCCGCTGAATGTTGTGCTGTTCCCTGGCGCGCAGCTGCCGCTGCACATTTTCGAGCAGCGCTACCGGCTGATGATCGGACGCTGCATCGAGGAGCGCAAGCCGTTCGGTGTGGTGCTCATTCGCGAGGGCGAGGAGGCCGATGCGTCCACCCCAGCGGTGCCGCATCTCGTCGGCACACTGGCCGAGATCGAGAGTGCCTACCGCCTCGACGACGGGCGCATGTACATCGTCGTGACCGGCAAGCAGCGCTTCCGCATCAACTACCCGCTCACCGCCGATCCCTACCTCGTGGGCATGGTCTCGCTGCTCGACGACGAGGTCGGCGATCCAGAGCTGGCGCAGCAGGTGCTGGCCAAGTGCGATCAGTACCGCCGCACAATCGTCGCCGCCACGGGCATGCGCTCCGACGCCTTCGACCTGCCCACCGACCCGCTTGGCCTCAGCTACGGCCTGGCCGATCTGATGCAGGTATCGCTGCAGCTCAAGCAGCACTGGCTGGAGCAGAGCGTCGACGAGCGCCTGCAGCAGCTCCAGGCCGCGCTCGAGTACGAGCTGAGTCTGCTGCCGCCGATTGATCCGGCGCTGCTCGATCGGGAGCCGCCGTTTGATAGTACTTCGTGGAATTAAAATGATGATTATTGGCTCGCTTGCCCTGGAACTCCATCTGCCCACCGTCCACTCGCTGAAGGAAAAGCGCGCGGTGATCAAGTCGATCATCGCCCGCCTGAGCAACGAGTTCAACGCCGCTGTCGCCGAGGTTGCCGAGCAGGATATCTGGCAGCGCGCGGTGATCGGCGTGGCATGTGTCGGATCGCAGCAGCGCTATGTTGAAGGCCAGCTGAACGCCATTGTGCGCTGGGTGGAAGAAAATCGCCCAGATGTGGTCATCTTGGATGTGACAAGCGAGCTGCTATGAACGAGCTAGCGGTCTATCCGCTGCTGGCGGTGGTGGGCCAGCCCGAGATGAAGACAGCGCTGACGTTGGCGCTGATCAACCCGGCCATCGGCGGTGTGCTGCTGAGCGGCCCCTACGGCGTTGGCAAGACCACCGCTGTGCGCGGCCTGCTCGACATTATGCCGACGGTTATCCGCACCCGCTGCGATAACAACTGTCCGGTCGAGGTCGCCGATGCGCTGGAGCTATGCGCTGAGTGCCGCGAGCGCCTGGCCCACGGCGAGCCACGGGTGATCGCCGACCTGATGCGCCTGATCGAGCTGCCGCTCAACGCACGCCTCGAAGATATCGTCGGCGGGCTGAACGAGCGTGTCGCCATCGAGCAGCAGCGCGTGCTGCTGGAGCAGGGCATCCTGGCGCGGGCGCACAACAACGTGCTGTACATCGACGAGATCAACCTGCTGGAACCAGCGCTGCTCGATCTCATTCTGGATGCGGCGGCACAGGGGCGCACCTTCGTCCGCCGGGGCGCGATGGTGCGGCTGTATCCGTCGCAGTTTGTGCTGATCGGATCGATGAATCCGGAGGAGGGCCGTCTGCGCCCGCAGATCCTCGATCGGCTTGGGCTGCGTGTGTGGATCACGCCGCACCTGGCCGTGGAGCAGCGCCTGGAGATCTACCGCCGCGCCGTGGCCTTTCGCCAGAACCGCGACGAGTTTCGTGTGCGCTATGCCGCTGAGACGGCTGCGCTCAAGCTTGAGGTCGATGTTGCGCGGGCGATCTTGCCACAGGTCAAGGTTGCGCCGCAGGCCGAGGAGCTGGCGCTGCGCACAATCAGCGCGCTGAACATCCCCTCACATCGCGCCGAGATCGTGCTGCTCGAGGCCGCCCGCGCCCGCGCCGCCGCCGATGAGCGCACCGAGGCCAGCGCCGATGATGTGCTGGCGGTGGCTCCGCTGGCCTTGCGCTGGCGCAGCAGCACACATCTAGACGAGGTCAGCGCCGCAGTTGAGGCCGAGGATGCGCTGATTGCAGCGGCGCTCGCGGCTGCATCCAGCCAGCGCCGCACACGCTCGCGGCGCAAAAAATCTCCAGCCCCAAGCGCCTAAACAGATTGTGCGAGATTTTACAAAATTCCAGGTACTATGCTAGAATAGGCCACCCTTAAACGAGAATTAACGCGCCTCCGGCAGTGAGATTCACTGTGTCGGGAGGGCATTTTTGTGAAAAGCGTGCCAAATAAGGAGGGTGTAGCTTGACGTGGTTATATGTCGCGCTGGGTGCGGCGGTCTTGGCTATTGCCTATGGCCTCCTAACAACCCAGCGAATTTTGAGCTTGCCGGATGGCAACGATGAGATGCGCACCATTGCGCAGGCGATTCAAGAGGGCGCTTCGGCCTACCTCAACAGCCAGTACCGTGTGGTGGCGATTGTCGCCGTGCCGCTGTTCGTGCTGTTGTTCTTTGTTGGCGAAAACGGGCTGTGGCTGGCGATCGGCTTTCTGATCGGCGCGGTGGCCTCGGCGCTGGCTGGCTACATCGGCATGAACGTGTCGGTGCGCGCCAACGTTCGCACCGCCGAGGCGGCCCGCGGCGGCTTGGCCAAGGCGCTGCGCGTGGCCTTCCAGGGCGGCGCGATCACCGGCATGCTGGTGGTGGGCCTGGCGCTGATGTCGGTCACGCTGTTCTACCTGGTGCTCACCGAGGTGGCCAGCCTGAGCATCAGCGAGGCGGTGCTGGCGCTGATCGGCCTGAGCTTCGGCTCATCGCTGATCTCGGTGTTCGCCCGTCTCGGCGGCGGTATCTTCACCAAGGGTGCCGATGTGGGCACCGACATGGTCGGCAAGATCGAGGCCGGCATCCCCGAGGACGATCCGCGCAACCCTGGCGTGATCGCCGACAATGTGGGCGACAACGTCGGTGACTGTGCCGGCATGGCCGCCGATCTGTTCGAGACCTATGTGGTGACCTCCAGCGCCGTGATGCTGCTGGGCGCGCTGCTCTTCAACAACAATAGCAACGCTGTGCTCTACCCGCTGGCCATCGGCGCGGTCTCGATTGTGGCCTCGCTAGTTGGCATCTTTGCGGTGCGCCTGCCGCGCAGTGGCTCGGGTATGGACGGCTTCTACAAGGCTGTCGGCTCTGGCCCAATCATGGGCGCGCTCTACCAGGGCCTGTTTGTGGCGGCGCTGCTGTCGGTGATTGCCTTCTTCCCAATCACCAGCATCCTGATGGGCGACCTTGGCGCAACGGCTGGCCTCGCCGCCGATGCGGTGGTGCCAACCGTCATGCAGCTGTTTGGCAGCGCGGTGCTGGGCATCCTCGTGACCATCGCGCTGGTGGTGATCACCGAGTACTACACCGGCACCAACTGGCGGCCGGTCAAGCACATCGCCGACGCCTCGCAGACCGGCCACGGCACCAATATCATCGCCGGTCTGGGCGTGTCGATGAAGGCCACCTTCGCTCCGATCATCGTGATCGTGCTCGCCATTCTGGCCGCCTACTCCTGGGCTGGCCTGTACGGCGTGGGCGTGGCCGCGATGAGCATGCTCTCGATGGCCGGCATCGTGGTTGCCATCGACGCCTACGGCCCGATCACCGATAACGCAGGCGGCATTGCCGAGATGGCCCATCTGCCCGCTGAGGTGCGCGATGTGACCGACCCGC
This sequence comes from Herpetosiphonaceae bacterium, assembly GCA_013538855.1. Taxonomy (GTDB): domain Bacteria; phylum Chloroflexota; class Chloroflexia; order Chloroflexales; family Herpetosiphonaceae; genus OHK22. Next base: position 17,642 of record JABXJS010000196.1, on the reverse strand, counting down.
TCGACGCTGTCGGCAACACGACCAAGGCCGTCACCAAGGGCTACGCGATCGGCTCGGCGGTGCTGGCGGCGCTGGTGCTGTTCGCGGCCTACCGCGAGGAGTTCATCAGCCGTGTGGGCGGTGGCGCGGACAACCCCCTGCTCAAGTTTGATCTGGCAAATCCACGTGTGCTGATCGGCCTGCTGATCGGCGGCTCGCTGCCGTATCTCTTCGGCGCACAGGCCATGGAGGCCGTCGGCAAGGCTGGCGCAGCTGTGGTGCAGGAGGTGCGTCGCCAGTTCAAGGCGTTCCCCGGCATCATGACCGGCAAGCAGCGCCCGGACTACGCGGCCTGCGTGCGCATTGTGACCCGCGCGGCCCAGCGCGAGATGATCCTGCCAGCGTTGCTGCCTGTGGTCGCTCCGCTGATTGTTGGCCTGCTGCTTGGCCCGCAGGCGCTCGGCGGCCTGCTCGTCGGCACCATCGTGACCGGTATCTTTGTGGCGCTCTCGATGACCACCGGCGGCGCAGCCTGGGATAACGCCAAGAAGTACATCGAGCTGGGCTTCTTCGGCGGCAAAGGCTCCGAGGCCCACAAAGCGGCTGTGACCGGCGACACGGTCGGCGATCCCTACAAGGACACCGCTGGCCCGGCCATCAACCCGATGATCAAGATTATCAACATCGTGGCGCTTTTGCTGGTGCCGCTGATCATCAAGATCTGGTTCTAACTCACCGTAACTCTACATCAACACGGGCCACCTGAAAACTCAGGTGGCCCGTCGCGTTTTAGCTTAGCTGGGTGGCTTGCAGCTTAAGCTGCGTGCTCGTGGCTGGCGGGCTTGCCCACGATCGTGGCATAGGTCGTGTTGGCCGCGAGCGCGCCGAGCACCTCGCTCCACGGCGGATACTTGTAGATCGGGTTGGCGATGTAGTGATAGAGGATGTTGCCCTGCTGGTTGAGCAGCACAATACCGCCAAGCTGCTTGATCGAGCCAGCGCCCCACATCGGGCGCATGCCCTTCAGCGCGGTGCCGATCTGGCGCGCCACGACGTTGGGGTTGATCACGTCCCACAGCGAGCCTTCGCCGATGTCAAACGCGCCATAGGCGCTCATCGCTGCGTCAGCGTAGACGGGGAAGGGCAGGCTGTATAGGCTGCGCAGGCCCTGCGCCATCGTGCCATCGCCCATGATCACAACCGCGACGCGGCAGCCCTGGGCCGTAAACTGCGCCGCGTGGTCTTTCAGCCGCAGCAGCTGCTGACGGCACAGGCCACACCCAAGTTGACGCATAAAGAACAAGACCACCGGGCCGTCGCGCCACAGGCTGTTGAGCGCAACCTCGTGATTCTGCTCATCGAGGAGTTTTATATTCGAAACGTGGCTCATCAATCCGCTCCTTGTCGGCTGAGAAAGCCCCAGCGACTACAATGTTGGGCTGATCTGGGGCGTCTGCTGGTTTCTACGCAATGCTCGAGCCGAAGGATGGATGGCGGATTGTGGATGGCCTGCGCGGTGGTTAATCGCCGCTGCTGCGCTGCTCGCCGTTGGCCTGCGCGTTGTCGCTGGCACTGAGCGCCTCGATGTGGCGCACGGCGCGCACGATGACGCCGATCAGCGCGAGACTGATCAGCACCCAAACGCCCCAGATCAGCCAATCGATGCGGCTGTTGCGCGCAACCCAGGCCAGCAGCGGCAGCACACACATGCTTGGGCTAAGCAGCAGCGCCAGCGCGATCTGGCGGCGCAGGCGGCGGTAGCGTGGGTCGTGCATCAGCGCGGACTGGCTCGGACGTGGTGAGGACATGGCTGCTCCTTGCTTAGTTGGCTGCGCGCGTGCATGGCGGGCTGGTGTTGCTGGCTGCTCCGCTGCGCTCAAAGATGGTAAAGCGGTCGTCGCTGTAGGCCGCCTGCCAGTTTGCTGCTTGATCAAGCTGCTCGATGAGCTGTGCGTGCTTGGTGTTGTTGAGCAGGGCCGTGGTGATGTTGTAGCGCTCGAACAGCTGTGGCCAGTCTTCGCCATGGGCCATGCAAAGGTAGTCGTTCCACTGCTCCAGCGGGTACAGCTCGATGCGCGTGTCCACAAATACCGGGATCTGCTCGCCGATGCGCCAGATCAGATAGCTGCCATCGACCTCGCTGTTGAGCAGATTGCCGCTTGGCGGATGCGCCAGCAGGTACTCGGCGGCGGCAAGCGGCGTGTCTGGATGCACAAGATCGGCCCGTGCGATCGGCGTGTTGCGCGGCGTGAGGCTGCCAGAGAGCGGCAGCAGCCCGCGCCACGGTGCCTGCACGAGCAGCACCAGCAGCAGCAGCACGCAGGCGACCACCGCAATCAAGCCGGTTGGCTCTCCGCTGCGCTTGGTGAGCTTGAGGCGGTTGCGGCGTATGATCGCCTCGGCGGTTAGCGCACCAGCGATCATGCCGAACCAGATCGTGTAGCGAATGCCGGTCAGCGCCAGCAGGGCGAAGCCGCCATACAGCAGCAGATCGGCGCTGCGCAGCTTCGACCAGATAACGCCGATCATGATCAGCGAGATCAGCAGCACCAGCACAAAAAACTGGTTGGTTGGCTGATCAAGCTTGCTGAGCGGCGAGCGCCACTCGCTGATCAGCTCCTGGCTGCCTGGGTTGGTCAGCAAGTTCCACACATAGCCGATGACGCCAACGCCGCGCGGGTTGACGAGCAGCGCCGCTGTGGTGCCGGCAACCGTCCACCACAGCGCCTTGAGCGTTGGGTAGGTTGGCGCTTCAACGTGATCGCGCCGACGATCAAGCCACGCGCCTACGGCGGTTGCCCCGGCCAGCACCGGCCCCAGAATAAACGCGCCGTGGAGATTGACCCACAGCACCTCGAACAGCGGAACCACGAGCAGCCAGCGCCGCGACCAGCGCTCGCTGGCCACCGCTGTCAGCACCAGCAGCATGCCCATAAACAGCGGCATCGAGAACATCTGCGGGCGCACGGCCCAGTTGGTGAAGGCCATGCTGGCAGCAAGCAGCACGCCGACGGCGGTGGCCCGCCCGTTGTTGGTGCGGCGCTGTGTGTGCCAGGCGAGCAGGCCGTAGGTGCCGATCACGAGCAGGCCGCGCATCAGATGGATCAGCGCCAGCCCGCCAAGCTGATAGAGCCAGGCGTACAGCCACTCGCTGCCCCAGCTCTGATAGAAAAATGCGCTGTCGGCCTGCGTTGCCGAAAATAGGCCGCGGGTGGGGATCTGCCCCTGCGCTTGAATCCAGGCTCCGATGCGCATATGCCACCAGAAGTCAGCCTCGGTGATCGGCTGCAGCGTGACCCAGAGCGCGATCAGCCCCAGTATCAGCGCCGCCCACCAGAGCGACGATTTCCAATTTGGGCGCATGAGGCTCCTCCTTGTGCTAGGTCCACAGACGCGGGCGATTGTAGCGCGAGTCGCAGGTTCGGGCAACCGAGTGTGCTATGATGGGCGCTCGTCGCAGTGGGAGGTGTTCGGTGTCTCGACCAAAACGAATTTTAGTCTGCACGGCCCAGGTGCCATTTGCCCGCGGCGGCGCTGAGCTGCTGGCCGAGGGCTTGTGCGCGGCGCTACGGACAGCTGGCCATCAGGCGGAGATCGTGGCCCTGCCGTTTACCCGCACCCCGCATCGCGAGCTGCTCAGCAGCGCCCTGGCATGGCGCATGCTCGACCTGACGACGGTCGAGGGCCAGCCGGTCGATCAGGTGATCTGCACGAAGTTTCCCTCGTATGCGCTGGCGCATCCGCGCAAAGTTGTCTGGCTGGTGCACCAGTATCGCCAGCTCTACGATCTGCGCGGCACGCGCTGGAGCGACTGGGGCGCGGAGCCAGATGACGCGGCGCTTGGCGCGGCGCTGCAGCGGCTAGATCGTCAGGCGCTCGGCGAGGCGGTGCGGCGCTGGACGATCTCGCGCAAGGTCAGCGAGCGGCTGGCCCGCTTCAATGGCCTGTCTAGCCAGCCGCTGCACCCGCCGAGTGTCTACAGCGGGCGCTTGCGCGCTGGCCGCTACGGTGACTATATTCTCAGCGTGGCGCGCCTCGATAGCGCCAAGCGTATTGACCTGCTGCTGCGCGCCTTGGCGCTCACCGAGCAGCCGGTGCGTGCGATCATCGGCGGTAGCGGTGCGGCGCGGGCGCAGCTCGAACAGCTGGCCCAGCAGCTGGGCCTTGGGCAGCGCGTCCGCTTCTGCGGCTGGCTGGATGACGCTACGCTGATCGATCTCTACGCCGAGGCGCGCGCTGTCTACTATGCGCCAGTCGATGAGGACTTTGGCCTCAGCACGATTGAGGCGCTGGAGGCGGCCCGCCCCGTGTTGACGTGTGCTGATGCTGGCACTGTGCTCGACTTCGTGCGCGATGGTGTGACTGGTCTGGTCGCTCCACCTGAGCCACGGGCTATGGCGGCGCGCCTCGATGCGCTGTGGGCTGATGCGGGCTTCGCAGCGCGGCTCGGCGCTGCTGGCCCGGCGACGGTGGCCCATATTCGCTGGCCGCAGGTGGTCGACAGCTTGGTGCTGTGAATGCAGGTATGAGAATAAGCTATAATAGACCTACGTTCCCTGCCCCGCAGTCTGAGGAGGCCCAGCTTGGTTGCTGATGCTCCGGCCCTTGAGCCAATGCTTGAAGATTTACGCGCCCTCGTTTCTCACGCCAGCGTGGCTGGCAATGATGCCGTTCTTGATGCCACGGCCAACCATATCGCCGATCTGCTGCGCGCCGCTGGCTTTCAGGTCAGCGTGCATCCGACCGAGGGTGCACCGATTGTGGTGGCTCACTGCGCTGGAACATCGCCGCGCCATGTGCTGTTCTACGACCACTACGATGTTGCGCCCGCAGGATCACGCCGCGAGTGGCGTCATGACCCCTTCACCGTGGCCGAGCGCGATGATCGCCTCTACGGGCGCGGCGTCGCTGCCGACAAGGCCAATCTCGTCGCGCGCATCGCCGCCGTCAAGGCGCTGATGGATGCCAATGGCCAGCTCCCGCTGAATGTCTCGTTTTTAATCGAGGGCGATGCGCTGCTCGGCAGCCCGCATCTGGCGAATATCGTTGCCGATCAGGCCGACCATCTGCAGGCCGACCTGGTGCTGGGCTACGACGGCCAGATTGATGCGCAGGATCGCCCGATCCTCTACGCTGGCGTCCGTGGGCGCTTGGTGGTTGCGCTCAAGAGCGCGGGGGCGGCGGTGCCGCTGCCTGCCGAGCAGGCATCCAGCGTCGCCAACCCAGCCTGGCGCTTGATCTGGGCGCTCAGCCAAATCAAAAACGATAGCGAAGAGGTGCTGATCGAAGGCTTCTACGATACGGTGATGCCGCCAGGCCGCGAGGCCAACGCGCTGGTGCGCAAGCTGGACATCGACGAGGCCGGGCGCAAAGAGGCCTGGGGCATCAAAGATTTTCTGTTTGGCATGAGCGGGGCGACGCTGGCGCGGGCCGAGGCGTTCTCGCCCTCGTGCAACCTCTCGCTGCTGCAGGCCGGCCATGGCGCTGTGCCCGTGCTGCCGACAGCGGCCGAGGCGCTGGTCGACTTTACGCTGGTGCCCGAGCAGCGCCCCAACGAGATCGCCCGCCTGCTGCGTGCGCATCTCGACGAGCGCGGCTTTGCCGACGTGCAGATGCGCGTGATCAATGGCGCGTACCCGCCTGCTGTGACCTCGCTGGCCTCGCCAGCCCTGAGCTTGCTCGCCGATCACATCAGCGCGATCTGGGGCAGCGAGCCACAGGTCTCGTCGCTGGCCCCCTTCACGCAGCCGCTGCACCTGTTCACCGCCGGCATGAATATTCCTGCGCTGCCGCTGGGCCTGGTCCATCCGCGGGCGGTGCTGCGCGGGCCGAACGAGTGGATCTCCCGCACAAGCCTGCCAGCCATGGCCCAGCTTGTGCAGGCGGTGCTGGGCAGCTTTGCCGGCTACGATCATTCGCTGCGCCTCGTCGGCTAGGGCGCGCGGTCGCGCTGTAAAGCCAGAAATGCTTGCGTCAATCTGCTATACTTAGCCTGAAAATATCTGAGCAAAAGGTAGCTGTATGGCGCGCTTGATATCAACGATCGAAGGTCAGGTTGCCAGCTATCCCATTGGGCCGAACGGCCTGCGAGTGGGTCGCTCACGCAACAATGATGTCATCCTCAATCATCCACATGTGTCGCGGAATCATGCCTTTGTGGAGCTAAAAGGCCGTGATGTGATTATCCACGACCTGAATAGCTCCAATGGCACGTTTGTCAACGGCCTGCGCGTCAAGGAAGCCTCGCTCCACGACAATGACTCAATCGCCATTGGCCCGTTTGCGTTCGACTTCGACGAGCGCGCCGCCGCCAGCGTCATCATTAGCGATGATCCAAGCGTGCCCTTTCACACGCAAAGCCGCTCTGTCTCCTCCGGCCGCTTGCCTGAGCTGAACCTCGACGCCAACGATATTTTGCAGAACTTCTACCAGGTTAGCTCACGGCTCAATATGATCTTGGATCTGCGCGAGCTGCTCGATGCGATCATGGAGGAGGTGCTGCGCCTCGTGCCCGCCGAGCGCGGCTTTCTGCTGATGACGCGCCAGGACGGGGCCGAGCTGGTGCCCATGGTCGTGAGCGCGCCGCCAAGCGATACGCCGTTCTTGATCAGCTCAACGATTGCGCGCCAGGTGCTGCGCGAGGGCGTGGCGCTGCTCACCTCCGATGCCCGCGCCGACTTCGGCTCACACGAGAGCATCATCAGCCAAAATATTCGCTCGGTGCTGTGTGTGCCGCTCGTCGGGCGTCTCGGCGTGCTCGGCCTGATCCACCTGGATAGCCCGGGCTTCGAGCGCTTCTCGATCCGCGATCGCGAGCTGCTCACGGCGGTCGCCTATCAGGCCGCCCTCGGCATCGAGCGCGCCCGCCTCACCGAGCAGGTGCGCAAGGAGGAGACGCTGCGCCAGCAGTTTTCACGCTTCCTCTCCCCCGATGTCGCCCGCACAGTGGCCCAGCAGATCGCCGACACCGGCGACCTGCCCATGAAGCCGGTCGAGCAGGAGGCCACGGTGCTCTTCTCCGATATCCAGGGCTTTACCTCGATGACCGAGACCCTGCCACCGCTTGAGCTGCAGAATCTGCTCAATGAGTACCTTAGCGTGATGACCGATGTGATCTTCGAGCACGGCGGCACCCTCGATAAGTTCATCGGCGATGGGATCATGGCCCTCTTCGGTGCGCCCGTCTTCTATGAGGACCACGCGCGCCGCGCCATCGATACGGCGCTGGGCATGCTCAAGCAGCACGAGCGGCTGATGGCCAAGGTCGATCCGGCAAAACATTTTCGTATTCGTATCGGCGTGAACTCTGGCCGCGTCATCTCGGGCCTCGTTGGCACCCGTGAGCGGCTTGAGTACACCGTCCACGGCGATACCGTCAACACGGCCTCACGCCTTGAGGGCAAGGCCGAGCCAAACAGCGTGTACACCAGCGAGGCCACCGTTGAGCAGCTTGGCGATGCCTATGTCTTCCAAGAGGTCGGCATGCTGCAGCTCAAAGGTAAAGCCCAGACAGTGCGCGCCTTCCGCGTCATTGGACGCAAATCAACATAACATTTCCGCCGTCGCTCGACGGCGTGATGGAGATAGGATATCCCATGCCCCTGGTTGTTGGAGTTAAGTTTAAGGACTCAGGCAAGATCTATCACTTCGATCCGCAAGAGCATCATCTGGAGCTTGGCGATGCTGTCGTCGTTGAAACGGTGCGCGGCCTGGAGCTTGGCAAAGTCGTCGAGCCAGTCCGCACCGTCGAGTCCGATGACCTTGTCGCTGAGCTGAAGCCCGTGGTGCGCCAGCCAACCTACGAAGACTATGTGCGCATCAAGCAGTTTGAGTCGCGCCAAGCTGAGGTGTTGGAGATCTGCGCCGAGCGCATCGCCGCCAATAAGCTGCCAATGCGCCTTGTGCGCGCCGACTGGAGCTTCGACGGCTCGCGCTTGACGATCTACTTCACCTCGCAGCAGCGCGTCGACTTTCGCTATCTGGTGCGCGAGCTGGCCCGCATCTTCCGCGCCCGCATTGAGCTGCGCCAGGTCGGCGCACGCGATGAGGCCAAGCTGCTTGGCGGCATCGGCCCCTGCGGCCGCCCGCTGTGCTGTGCTACCTTCCTACCCGACTTCGCCCGCGTTTCGGTCAAGATGGCCAAAGATCAGGACCTGCCGCTCAATCCGTCGAAGATCTCTGGCGTGTGCGGGCGCTTGCTGTGCTGCCTGTCCTATGAGCAAGAGCAGTATCTGGAGATTAAGGCCGAGCTGCCCACACGCGGCGAGTATGTGCAAACGCCCGATGGCCCCGGCATGGTCGTCGCGGTCAACACCATCCGCGAGACCGTCACCGTCGATGTCGAGGGCAACTATATGGACTACAACGCCGCCCAGCTGAACTCAGTGCGCGGCCAGTCGCTGCAGGTCGCCCGCGAGCGCGTCAACGATGGCGAGGCCGCGCGCGTGGCCTACGAGCGCGATGTGCCCTCCCGCGCCAGCCGCGACTATCTGACGCGCTCCACCCGCCCGCCAGAGGCCGATGCAGCGCGCAAGCAGGGCGACGGCAAGCCCGATGCTCCCCGCACCCAGCAGCGCCGCCGCCGTCGCGCCGAGGGCGAGCCGCAGCAGCCGCCGCGCCAGCAGCTGCCGAAGGTGCCCGAGCAGATGACGTCGCGCCGCCGTCCGCCGGACCCCGATGAGCCGCAGCCAACCGGTCGCCGCCGTCGGCGCGGTCAGCGCGCGCAGCCCGAGGCCGCGCCGAACCAGCGCACGAGCGCTCCGCCGCCCAAAGAGAAGCCCGGCGAGCGCAGCCAGCCCAAAGAGAAGCCCGGCGAGCGCAGCCAACCCAAAGAGAAGCCCGGCGAGCGCAGCCAGCCCAAAGAGAAGCCCGCTGAGTCGACTGGCAGCCGCAAGCGCCGTCGGCGTCGGCGCACCAACAATAGCTAAAGTTAGGACGGCTCGCTAGCGCCATGGGCCATAGCGGGCCTTTTTTATGCAGTACACGCTGGCTTTGGTATCATGCCGGAGCATGGCGCTACGGCCGCGGCCGTATCTGGAAGGAGGACAAGAGCGATGACTGTACCTGTGGCTCAGATCAATGAGCATATCGCCTGGATCGACAATGGCTTGCTGGAGACCGATGGATTCGGCGCGACCTATGTGGTGCGTGGCGATCAGATCGCGCTCATCGAGACCGGCACGTCGCCAACGGCTCCGGCCACCTTGGCTGGCCTGGAACAGCTGGGCATCGCGCCCGAGGAGGTCCAGCACATTCTGTTGACGCATATTCATATGGATCACGTCGGCGGTGCTGGCCCGCTGGTCCAGGCCCTGCCCAACGCGGCGGTCTATATCAACTCTATGACTGCCGAGCACCTGATCGATCCGACTCGCCTCTTGCGCAGCGTCGAGCGCGCTGTTGGTGAGATGTGGCCGCTCTACGGCACCATCGTGCCCATCCCCGCCGAGCGCATCAAGCCCGCCGAAGACCTGCGTCTCGATTTGGGCCAGAATATTGTGATCGAGGCGATCGCCACGCCTGGCCACTCGCCGGACCACCTGGCGTTCTGGGATGCGCTGTCGCAGACGCTGTGGGCCGGTGACGCTATCGGCATCGTGATGTCAACACATCAGGTCGCCTGTGCCGTCACGCCGCCGCCAACCTTCGATCTGATCGAGCAGTATGCGACCTTCGACCGCCTGCGCCAGCTGCCCATCCAGACGCTGCTACCCTCGCACTTCGGCCACGCCGCCGGCGATCCGCGCAGCGTGCTTGACCAGATGGAGGAGCTGGTGCGCAAGCTGGAGGTCGATGTGCGCTCTGGCCTGGAGACCGGCGAGATGCCCGTCGAGCATATTCTGGCGCGCGTGATGGCTCCGGCGGATGCACGCCACGCTGGTGTTAAGCGCGTTCTGCATGGGACGACGGTGATGAGCATCCACGGCATGCGCCGCTACCTGGAGAAGCACGGCTACGTTGGCTGAGCGTCCGCCGCTGCGCCAGGGCTGGCTCGCTGCGCTGCTAGCCCTGGCGATCTGCGGCTTCTATGGCCCACAGATCGCCCCTACGGTGACCACCGCCTACGGCGGCGCTGACGGCGGCGAGCTGGCGACGGCGGTCTGGGCTGGCGCGGTGCCGCATCCGCCAGGCTACCCCACCTACCTGCTGTTTGGGCGCGTGGCGCTGCTGCTGCCTGCTGGCGAGCCTGCCTGGCGACTCGGCTGGCTCAGCACCCTGGCCCTGGCGAGCGCAGCAGCGATACTTGTGCTTCTGACCCCGCTGCTTAGTCAGCAGTCGCTGCGCTTTCCGCAGCTGTCTGGGCTGCTTGCCGCTGCTGTACTCGCGCTCGACCGCCGTGTGTGGGAGCAGGCGCTGATTGTCGAGGTGTACGCGCTGGCGCTGCTGATGCTGGCGCTGCTGCTGTGGCTGACTGCGCGCTGGCAGCGCTACCGGCGGCGGCGCACGCTGCTGGCGCTTGGCCTAGTGCTGGGCCTGGGCATCTGGGTGCAGCTTCCGCTGCTAGCCTGGCTTGCTGGAGCTGCTTGGCTGGCCTGGTGCTCACGGCCCTGGCGCTGGCGCGCCGCCGTCGCACTGTTTGGCGCTGGTCTGCTGCTGGGGCTAAGCGTCGTGCTTGTGCTGCCCTGGCGTGGCCAGGCGCGGCCGGGGGCCAGCTGGGGCGACTGGACAAGCCTCTCCGGCATGCTGGCGCACATCAGCGCCGCCGAGTACCGCTATCTCGTCGGCGTGGTGCCGTGGGCGCAGCGGGCGCAGCGGCTGGTGTTTGTGCTGGTCGATCTGGTGCGCAGCCTTGGGCTGCTCGGCGCTCCGCTGGCGCTGATCGGGCTGGTGTGGGGCGCGGCGTTGCCGGGCTGGCGCGGCCTGAGCGCGCTGATCGCCGCCAGCGTGGTCGGCTGGTCGGTGAGCTACGGCGGCAGCGACAGCACAGTCTATCTGCTGCCGCTGCATCTGCTTGGGGCACTGTGGGCGGGCCTTGGGTTCGAGGTGGCGCTGGGCTGGCTTGGCGCTGGCTTTAGGTGGAGGATCGGCGCTGTGGTTGGGCTGCTGCTGGTGCTGGCTCCCGCCCTCCAGCTCAGCCAGCGCTCGCTCGGGACGGCGACCGCCGAGCGTGAGCTGGCGCGTCAGCGCCTGAGCGCCGCCCCGCCGTTTGGGCAGATTGTCAGCCAGGATGATCAGATCACCTTCCCGCTGTGGTATGTGCAGAGCGTCCTCGGCGTGCGCCCTGATGTCCAGGTTATCGACGAGCGGCTGCTTGATCGCCCCTGGTATCAGCGCCGCTGGCCCTGCCCGCCTGCTGCGCCTGGGCCATGTGGACGCTAAGCCCGCTGGCTGTGGCAACGTCTTGAGCACATGCAGCGCAGGTATGCGCAACCAGCTGCGTTCGCCATCAGCGGGCGGCGCGTGGACCGTGCAGCGTGCGTGCCGTCGGGCATGCAGCCGCCGGCCTACGAGCGCCGAGCGCGGGTCTGGCGGCGGGGCATGGTCGAAACAACAGCTGAGCGGCGTTGCTGCTTTGGTGGTTGGCCAGCAGCGCAGGCGGGCGCAACCAGCTGCGTTCGTCATCAGCGGGCGGCGCGTGGAACGTGCAGCGTGCGCGCCGTTGGGCATGCAGCCGTCGGCCTACGAGCGCCGAGCGCGGGTCTGGCGGCGGGGCATGGTCGAAACAACAGCTGAGCGGCGCTTCTGCCGTGGTGGTTGGCCTGCAGCGCAGGTATGCGCAACCAGCTGCGTTCGTCATCAGCGGGCGGCGCGTGGCCCGTGCAGCGTGCGTGCCGTCGGGCATGCAGCCGCCGACCTACGTGCGCCGACCTGTGCTATGGTTAAAGTACGCGAATCTTCAGCCCCATGAACCATGACCGCATGCCTGCTAGACCAGCCGGACAGCAGCGCAGGTCGTTCCAGCTTCAGAGGCGTTATGCAACAATCGTTTCAATCTCCGTCAGGAATGAGTATGAGCTTTGGGCGCTGGCTTCAGCAGCAACGTACCAGCCAAGGGCTGAGCGGTGCCGAGCTAGCCCAGCGCCTGCAGATCAGTGCGGCGCTGGTGCAGCAGCTTGAGGCCGATGTGAGCCGCCCCAGCCTGGCGCTGCTGCAAGAGCTTTTTACCCTGTTTGATGTGCCGCTCGAGGCGCAGACAGAGCTTGTCTACCAGGCGCGCGCGCTGGCGAAGCTGCCGACTGGCCCGGCGCTGGCGCTGGACTCGCGCACGCGGGCCACGATCTTTCCGCAGCTGCTCACCTCGTTTGTCGGCCGTGAGCGCGAGGTCGAGCACGTGGCCGAGCTGCTGCTGCGGCCGGATGTGCGGCTTGTGACGCTGACCGGCCCGCCTGGCGTTGGCAAAACGCGCCTGAGCCTCCAGGTGCTGCACGAGGTGCAGGCGCGCAGCGCCCAGGAGTGGGTTTTTGTGCCGCTCGATGCGCTGTCCAGCGACCAGCTGGTGCTGGAGACGATCGGCTATGCGCTCCAGGTGCCCTTCCCGGCCCCTGATCCACTGCAGGCGGTGCTCGACGGCCTGGCTCAGCGCGACGCGCTGCTGCTGGTGCTGGATAACTTCGAGCATGTGATGGCCGCCGCCCCGCAGATCGCCGAGCTGCTCTATCGCGTGCCGCACCTGACCTGCCTGACGACCAGCCGCGAGCCGCTGCGCCTCTCGCTGGAGCACGAGTACTCGGTGCCGCCGCTGCCTGTCCCCAGCGATCTGAGCGCCGACCTCAGCGCTAATCCGGCGGTGAGCCTGTTCGTCCAGCGCCTAGAGCCGCTGCTCGGCTCCCCCCACGCCAAAATCGACCTCGCGATGATCGCCAAGATTTGCCAGCAGCTAGAGGGCCTGCCGCTGGCGCTGGAGCTGGCCGCCGCCTCGGCCGCCCACACGACGCTGCCGCAGATCTACAGCCAGCTTCAGTACACCCTGAAGGGCCTGCGCCAGACGCTGCTGGGGCCACAGCAGCGCCAGCAGAGCATGGAGAGCGCCCTTGAGTGGAGCTTTCGCCTGCTCAATCCCGAGCAGCAGACGGTGTTTCTGAGCGCCAGTGTGTTTGCCGGCGGCTGCACCCCCGAGAGCCTGGCGATCATTTTGGCCGAGCAGATGGTCTCGCCGCTGGCGGTGCTGCCAACGCTGCAGAGCTTGGTGGAGAAAAATTTGATGCAGTGGTCGCCCTCGGAGGATATTCATGGGCGCTTCGCCATGCTGACACCGCTGCGGCAGTACGCTCAGAGCATGCTCATCCAGTCCGATCATCTGCTGGAGCTTAAGCTGCGCTACGCCGACTATTTTGTGCGCCTGGCGCTGCAGGGCATGCAGGAGCTGACCGGCCCGGCCCAGATGGACTGGAAGCAGCGCCTAGAGCGCGAGTACGCCAACCTGCGCACGGTGCTGACCTTCCTGATTGAGCAAGAGCACTTCACCTCTGCCGCTGAGCTGGCGGTAGCCCTGAGCCGCTTTTGGTACATTCAGGGCTATCACCACGAGGGTCGTGCGTTTATGGAGCAGATTCTCGACGGCCAGACACGCATCGAGCCGGGCCTGCTGATGCGCCTCTACAAGGAGGCTGGCGTGATGCTCTATGCGCTGGGCCAGCTGGAGCGCGCCCGCAGCAAGTATGAGCGTGCGCTCCAGCTGGCGTGGCAGCTTGAAGATGAGCGCTTCATCGCCAGCGTGCGCTACAATCTCAGCCTGCTGGGGCTACAGCAAGGCTCCTACGACGAGGTCGAATCCCTCCTGCGTGAAAATCTGGCCTTCTGGCGCAACCTCGATGAGCCGTATCAGATCGCGAACACCCTGAATACGCTGGGCATCGTCGCCACGCGCCAGAATCACCTCGATGAGGCCGTCGCGTTCTACCAGGAGAGCCTGAAGTACTGGCGGCTTATTCAGCACACGGTCGGCCTGGCCAGCACCTACAACAACCTCGGCGAGCTGGCGCTGTATCAAAACCAGCTCACATCCGCCGAGCAGTGGCTGCGCCTGAGCCTCGATATGTGGCGCTCGCTCGACTCGCACATGTTCATCGCCAACACCCTGCACAACTTAGGCCAGGTGCATGTGAAGCGCGGCCAGCTGGCCCAGGCCGCCGTATGGATGCACGAGGCGCTCGTGACCGCCCTGCGCGTCAACGACTGGGCCTGTATCGCCGAGGCGCTGACCACCCTCGCCGACCTGCTGCTGCGCCACAACGACTTAGGCGAGGCCGCCGTCGTCGCCGGTGTCGCCGACCAGATCGTCAGCCTGCACGGCATCCAGATGCCCACGCCATACCGCGAGGCGCGCATGGGGCTGCTCCAGGCCCTGCGTGAGCAGCTTGATCCGCTGTTTCTGTTCGATCACTGGCAGTTTGGCGCGGCCACCGATGTGCTGACCTACCTTCAGGATATGCTCGCTCAGCTCAGCACGCTGATCGCTGGGCCGCCTCAGACCTAGCAAGTTGCCGCCGCATGGCCAGGCGACACCAGCACTTTCACCAGCGCTGCGCTGTCCGATCAAGCGAAATTTTACCTGCGCGCGCGGGGCCGCGCCGCAGGCTCTGCGCATGGATAAGGAGCTTTTGTGGAGTACTTCGCCCGCACGACGGCGGGGCTGGAGCGGCTGGCGCTGCTCGATGCGCAGACGCAGTTTGCGCTGAGCGCGCCAGCGCTAGCCCGCCGCCGCCTCGATTTTACAACGGCTGTGCATCCGGCCACGCTGCTGCGCTGGCGCAGCGTCGATGATGTCTACGTCGCGCTTGGCCAGTGTGCCGAGCTTGCGCCAGGCCGCGCGGCGCTCGATCAGCTGGAGGCGTTCGCCGCCGCCCTCGATCTGTCCACCGCCTGCGCCACCATCACGCAGGTGCGCGATCTGCCTGACCAGCCGACGCTCTATGTGACCGCCAGCGTGGCTAGCCAGCGCTTCTCGCGCCACGAGGTCGAGGAGCGCGTGCGCCGCGCCATGGCCGCGCGTGGCTGGCAGCTGGCGGACGAGTCGCACGCGGCGGCGCTCGATCTGCGCGTGCTGGTCGAGGGGGCTGAGGCGCTGGTTGGCCTGCGGCTGGCGGCCACGCCGCTGCATCGCCGCGCCTACAAAGTCTGCCACACGCCTGGCTCGCTCAAGCCGCCGGTCGCCTATGCGCTGGCGCTGCTGGCGACGCTCGCCCCCGCTGCCACCGTGCTTGATCCGTGCTGCGGCGCTGGCACGATCGCGCTGGAGGCCGCCGCGCTCGTGCCGCCAGCGCAGGTCTGGGCCAGCGACGTTGATCCAGCGGTCGTTGCCTGTGCCGAGCAGAATCGCCAGCAGGCCGAGGCGGCGCTGCACCTGAGCTGCGCCGCTGCGACACACCTTGCGCTGCCCGCTGCATCCTTCGACGCCGTGATCACCAACCCGCCCTGGGGCCGCCAGGTGCTGGAGCCTGCCGCGCTCGCCGAGCTATACCGCGGCCTGCTGACCGAGATCGAGCGCCTGCTCAAGCCGCAGGGCCGCGCCGTCATCCTCACCGATCAGTCCGAGCTGCTGCTGAGCATAATGCTTGAGTCGACCGGCCTCCAGCTCGCCTACGCCCAGCAGATCAGCCTGTTTGGTCTGTTCCCAACCATCCACGTCTGCGTCAACGGCGAGATCGACCCCGCCGCGCCCTTCCCGCCCACGCCGCTGGGCCAGGCGCTCAACACCCACGTCGCCCAGGCGGGCATGTGGCACAGCTACGTGCCGCTCTGAGGGCATTGGAGGTTTAGGCCGCCATGCTATAATGAGCGCACGCTTCTTTGAAAGAGCTGGTGCTGGCTTGATCCGGTCGCTATCCCAAGCGTCGGGTTTGCGTGGCTTTTAGGCGCTGTAGCTGTGGATGCATACCCTGCTGTCAAGGGCGCTCGCTGCTACGAGCGCTCTGCGTATGAGTCTGCCACGCGCCGTACCAGCGTTCTGCTAGCGCTTCAGCTGAGGCGATGCGAGCCACGATGCGTGACCTGCGCCACTTCGATGTTGCCGAACTCCACAAGCTGCGCTCCCAACTCCAAGAGAATCTGCTGTTTCTTGAGCAGAAGCTGGCGAGCTATGGTCTTGACATAAGCCTCAAGGATCACAACGAGTTGCTCCATGCGCGCGCTGAGCTAGCCGCTGTCGAGGCCGAGCTGGAGTGCCGCCAGCAAGACCAAACGACGGCATCGCCCGCCGCCCTGCTGTCGCCGCTGGATGCTGCGCCAGTGGTTGAGCGACCGCGCGCTGGCGCGCCCTTCGTGGTCGGCAAGCCGCTCGCGCCCAGCGACCCGATCTTTGGCCGCGCCGAGGCCCTGCGCCTCATCGGCAGCGCCCTCGTCAGCAATAGCCCGGTCAACGTCGTTGCCGAGCGGCGCATGGGCAAGACCTCGCTGCTGCGCCACGTGCTCGTCAACTACGCCCGCTACCTGCCGCAGCAGCCCGCGCCGCCGGTGCAGCTGGTCTGGATTGACCTCCAGGCCGTCCCCGATGCGCCGCGCTTCTACTATCGCGCCGCCCGCGCCCTGCTGGAGCGCCGCGCCGAACCGGCCTGGGCCGACTGGCACGCCCGCCTCACGCGCCAGCCAACGCTGGAGTACGAGGAGCTGGAGCAGCTGCTGCGCACGCTTGCCCCCGTCGCCCGCCCGGTGCTGCTCGTCGATGAGTTCGAGTGCCTGCTGGAGCCGCAGGCCGCCCACGGCTTTCCCTTCCCGCACTTCTTCAATGGCCTGCGCGCCCTGATGACCGCCGACCTACTCAGCATGGTCGTGGCCTCGCGCCTTGCGCTGCCGGAGCTGGAGGCGGCCCACCCCAGCCGCCAGTCCTCCACCTTCGCCAGCTACTTTCAGACCTACCGCCTGCCGCTGCTCGACACCGCCGCCGCCGACGCGCTGCTGACGCAGCCTAGTCCGCACCCGCTGACGCCGCAGCAGGTCGCCGAGGCCCGCGCGTGGGCCAGCGGCCACCCGTGCCTGCTTCAGGCCGCCGGGGCCGCCGCCTATGCCGCCCACGCCGAGCAGCGCAGCGCCGACTGGGTCCGCGCCCGCCGTGAGCAGCTTAAGGCCGATAACTGCCGCGCTGGCGCAGCGCTCGCTCAGCCGCCGCCGTGGTGGTTGCGCCATCGCTGGCCGCTGGCCGCCGCCCTGATCGTCGCCTGTCTAATCATCCTCAGCCTCGTGCTGCTGCCCTAGGAGCCGTCGATGCGCACCATGCTCACGTTTGTCTGGGAAAGCCTGCTGCTCCCGCTGCAGATGTATTTTCAGCCGCGACAATATAAGTTACCAATTATAGGCGAGCATGTCGTACTTAATTGGGTGACATTTGATTTAATCATTTTAGTAGAACTATATGCATTGGATAGTGGAAATAATTATCCAATTAACCAATCTTTTTGGTTTTTTATCCCCCCAATTATTGGTTTGGCTTTAATATTTGATGTGCTTAATTTAATGATGAATTCTACATTTACCACGATAGATAGTGGTTTGGAGTATAGAATTTACTGTATAGTAATGTATTTTTATGTATTTATATTGAAGTTGTTGATGTGTTATATTCTGTATAGGTTAATTGTATATAATATGTATGGAATGGATGATTTTTTATTGATGTATACTTATATATTCATAATCAGTAGATCACAGGACTCCCTGGGGCCAGGGTAAACGGTGTGGCGGCCGAATCGTGCGGTATCCTTTGTGGTGCCAACCAAGAAAGGAACCGT
>JABXJS010000195.1 GCA_013538855.1 Herpetosiphonaceae bacterium | reverse complement strand
GGGTTCTGAATCCATGGATATCCTCACTTCTCAGGGCCAATCAGGTGTCCGCGCCTTGCTCGACAGGCCAGCATAGACACACGCGGCGGAATGGCGATCCTCCAACGGGAGCGTGTCGAGCGTGCGGCACGTGGGCAATACAACAGCGCCATTGCCCGCTTAAGATGCATTCGGCGGACAGATTGTGCATCTACGGTAGAGCTAGGCCGACCAAATGACCGCGCTGCGCTCGGCTGTCCAGCGTAGACCAATGGGGTGTATCGATCAGCCCACGGGAGTGCGTCGAGCGTTCGACACGTGGGCAGCAGTGCAGCGCCATTGCCCGCTTAAGATGCATTCGGCGGACAGATTGTGCATGTTTCAATTAGAGGGTTTAGGGAACATCAGCGGCGGATGCTCCCGCTGGAGATGCTGGATTCGCTGGAGCGTGGCAGTGTCATTACCGCAGTGGCCGCTGTGTGCGCACGCTGCGGCTGGGGCAACATCGGCGCAGCGCACCCAGCCGCCAACACGCCACGGTCAGCACTGGTCCGACCACGACGACCCTGACGGGTGCCCGGCTGCCACACAATCGAACGTGGGAGCTGGCCCCAGCGCCGACTCGGTTGCAGCACAGCGCGCGCATAACCACGGCGCTGCTTTTTCACAACCAAACATCCTAGCGCCGCTCCGATGAAGCGCATCTCGCCGCCAACACGCCACGGTCAGCGCTGGTCCGACCGCGACGACCCTGAAGGAGTACACGCTGGGGCAACATCGGCGCAGCGCATCTCACCGCCAACACGCCACGGTCAGCGCTGGTCCGACCACGACGACCCTGACGGGTGCCCGGCTGCCACACAATCGAACGTGGGAGCTGGCCCCAGCGCCGACTCGGTTGCAGCACAGCGCGCATAACCACGGCGCTGCTTTTTCACAACCAAACATCCTAGCGCCGCCACCAGCTATACGCCAGCGCTAGGGTGTTGACTTAAGATCGGTGAGACAGCACCGCCAGCGGTAATAGGCCATTGACGCATTCACAATCGATAAGGAGGATTCACAGCCACAATCCTTGGCTCAGCCATAGAGCTTCCGACGAGCGGCACATCAGTTGCCGTCAGTCACTTCACGCTGCCGCCGGACTACGCGCCGGGCACGCCGGTCACGCTGCGCTTGATGTTCAACTCGCCGCAGGATACCTGCGAGAACACCTTGGAGCTAAGCGGCGTCTACAACACGCAGAGCCTCCAGTATGGCACGCTGAATCTGCGTCTCCCCAACGGTGCCACTGGCGAGGCCCCGAGGTGGAATGCGCCAAACAGCGAGGTCCACGTTTTTACCGTGGAGCTGACGCCAGCGCCGATCAGCGCCAGCGAGCCGTTTGAGCCAGGCGCGGCGCTCAGCTTCTATCTGCTGCGGCTTGGCGACAATGCAAACGACACCTGCACCGGCGTGCTCAACCTCGTCGGCGCATCGGTGCTGTACCAGGGGCTTTCGAGCTACATCCCGCTGCTGGCGCGCTAGATCGCCACGCAGGCCACAGCCAGAGCTGGTCCGACCGCGCTTGAGGCTGCCATGCAATCGAACGAGGGAGATGGCACCAGCGCTGACTCTATTGCAGCACAGCGGTCGCTCAACCACGACGCTGTTTTTCACGACACAACCAAGGCCACGCGCCGCCTCAAGCTGTGAGGCGGCGCGTGGCCTGTCTTAAAATAGGTCTATGTAATCTTCTAATCGTCGTCGTCGGCGCTATTATTGGCCTCATCTTCATCAGATTCATCGAACAAGGACGGCTGCAGATTACGCTTAAGCGCTTTGCGCATAATTTCGGGCACAGCAGGCATTTCACTAGCGCGGAAGCAATCTCCACGAATAACAGCCTCAAGCAACTGCACAACCTTGAGGCCCGAAACCTCAAACTCATACACCGCAGGCGCAACAGGCTGAAATTCGCCAGCGCCAACATGCAGCGTTTGGCTCGCAGCGTTGTACTGAAATCTCGTCGGATAAGCGTCTGGATCGGAGCCAACGGCTTTGGTGCAGCGTGCAGCACCGGGCGGGATCACGCCCTGCTGTTGGCCTTCAGGAACAAAGCGCTCACCATAGGTATGCAGCCACAGCAAGTGCGCTCCAGCCGCACGAATCTGCTCAAAGAGCTGGCCGTCTTTTGTCAGCGGCACGCGCAGCTCACGCCGCTCTAGCTCGGCATAAAAGCGCTCGGTAAAGGTAGGCTGGGCCAGCACACCGTACACGTAGGCACACAAATCGGCAGCAGTGACCGAACGCCCATAGGTCTTGGATAGCAGCGCCAGCAAGCCCGGCGCAATATTGGCCTCGCTCGCATCAGCGGTGCGGTAGAGAGGGATCGTGTCCTTAGCCCCACGGTTACAGAAATGATCCATGTCAGGAACAGCTACGGCTACTGTCAGTGCCGGGCCAGTACCCAACGCTTTTGTTAGTAAGCTCGATAAGTAGATCTGCTCATCACTGTGAGCACCCCAGAGATTAGGACTAGCCCGATCAAGTAGGCGTGCATCAGCAAAAACGCGCTGACGATCAAATGATCGAAAAGCGTAATTTACAATAGACGGATAATCAGTAGTTGAAGATAACTCGGTGATAGGTTTTAATTTGTCAGTAGAAGGTGGTAGCTGATCCACACTGTCATCAATCTTTCTACCTGTAGGTGAATTTTTGAAAAGCGTAGTACGATCCACAGTTTTAGACGTAATCAGTTTATGCCAACGTTGGTGCAACGTCTTAACATCTGGCGCTATCACCCAAGTTCGACCAGCCTTCACCCCCGATTGCTGCCAGGGCATCAACCCAGTCAACAACGGCCAGTTGAAAAACAAGCCTATTCCTTTTGGCACAAACGGGTCTTGCCAGCCATCAGGGCACTCCTGCCATTGCACTGATTGGAGTCCAGTGATGGCATCAAGCGCTGTGAGCTTTTCTTCACGTGAGCCTTCGATGCGCGCATAGTGAACACGGGCGGGGGTCTGCTTCTGCGGGGCTTGCGTGCGCACAGCGACAGCAATAGCAACCGGCGTCTGAATATCAAACACATTCTCGCTCTTGCGCGCTGAGCGCGTATCGCCGCCTAGATCCAAGATCCAGATTTCATCGCAGATACGCCGCATATGCTCGCGCATGCCGACAAACGCATCCCCCTCAAGGTAGCTCGACGCCGTAATAAAACTAATCACACCCGGCCCTGCTGCGGTCGAGTGCTCAAAAACTTTCCACAGCGCCCAGCGCCAAAAGTAGACATAGAGATTATATAAATTTTTGAGGTGCTGACCGTGGTCAGCCAACTTAGCAGGCTCGACAAAGTCTTCAAAGATGGGGCGGATATCGGCACCCTCCTCACCGCAGCTGACCCAAGCGCCAGTTAGGGCATGATTCGCAGCAGTTTTTGCCTCATGGCGATTGTAGGGAGGATTGCCAATACACACTAGGACAGGCACATTTGCCTTGACGTGCAGCGCCTTTGCGTGCTGCTCAGCGATGGGCTTATAGTAGCGACCAAGTGGAATTTGGGTGGGTGCCGCCTGGGGACTCTCAAGGGTGTTGGTGAGATAAATCTGAGTGCCAGCATACGGCAGCTGGGCACCGTAATCTTTATAGCGCGCGACTGACACGCAGATCGCTCACCGCGTAGGGGCCAACCATGAGTTCAAAGCCGTACAGATTTTTTGCTAGCTCTGTGGCCGCCCCAGCAACCGCACCAGCGCCAAGCTGTGCCTCCACCGTGGCAAGCGTGTGCTCAATAATGCCGAGCAGATAGGTGCCAGTGCCAACCGCCGGATCAAGCGTGACCACCCCTTCAGTAGCAAAGCCCAGCGACTTGCCTAAGCGCGTGATTAGCAGATTATCGACCAAGCGCACCTGAGCACGCACAACTTCAACAGGCGTATAGTATGCACCTGCTTGCTTACGCAGCTCTGGATTGTAGGCGGCCAAGAAATCTTCGTAGAAGTAGAGCCACGGATCGCGCGTACCTGTCAACGAAACAGGCGGAATCGCGCCAATCACCCGCAGCAGTATATCCAGCGATGCCTGCACCTCCACACTCACGAGCGCGTCGGAGTCGGTAAGAATCTCCAGCGCTCGTGATAAGAGCATATGTTGGGCAGAGAGTTTTTGGACAGCCGAATCAAGCGTCAGCGGGTCGGCTCCCTCGCTACGCCCCAACAACAGCGCAAATGTTACCGTTTGCGCATATGTATCGGCAAATTGTTCATCGGTTGCATCGGGAAACAGCAGACCACGCCATTCTTTTGCTAGCTCTATAAGCGGTGAATCAGGCTGGTTAAGTGATTCAATAACATCGTCGTGAAGCAATCGGCTCAGTGGAGCTAGCATATCAGCAAAACGGCGCAGATCAATTTTATTGCGGCTATCTTGGGGTATTTCGGGCTGCCATAGCAGGAAATCACGTAGCAGCCGCTCGAAAGCAGCAGCATCCTCAGCAGTAACGGCCTGCTTGCCAGCAGTCGCTATATCTCCAGCACAACGAACGATTGCCCCAACCCGCTCGCCATTTCTATAGATCGCCCAATCATTGCCATCGGAATACAACATATTTGGTACTGCCGCAAAGCGCTTGAACTGGTCTTTGCTGCGTTTATCGAAGCGCTGCGGATTGACACCAGTCCCCGGAGCCTTCAGCTCAACATAGCCAGCGAGCAAACTATTGATATGGAGCGCATAGTCAGGCCGCCCGAGCCGATTAGGCAGCGGAGTCTCACCAGTAGCTACAACATTCCAGCCTAATTGCGTAGCCGCAGCAGCTATAAAGTTTTCAAAAGGGCCACGCAGCTGATCTTCAGGTGCGCCGGATGTCAGCTGGTTTAGCTTCGTATGAACAGCAGCAGCAAACGTTTGGAGGGCATCAAACAGAAGGGGTTTATTGCTCATTGCTTCAACACACCTAGGTTTAGATTGCAGCAGCTCCTCAATGGATTGCGCGATTGTATACTGAGACAATAAACCATAATTATTAAATCAGGAGCACAATGATCCATATTCCAGAGGGAGAATGACTTAGCGACTGCAATGTTGCGGATTCTAGGCTCAAGTATACAAAGAACTGCTGATGCTGTCTATTGCGCTGAGATCTGCACAGGGCATATGTAATACCAATTCACCTTAGATCGGGTGCAGGGTGGAACCCTGCCGGGCGCGTGGGGCTGCGCCCCAAACCGCTCTATAATGCTGGGTTGCCAACGTGAATTGGTATAAGATAGTATGCTTTTGACAGGATGGGGTTTAGTTCCTCCTTCACTGCCTGCGCCCGCAGCACCCGTGATCAACTGATCTCGGGGCAGCGGGCACACAGTGTAGTGCCGCTACTTGGCCGCAACAAGCGCCGACGTATCAAGGATGACCAGATAGCGGTTGGGCGCGAACTGGAGATCGTCGGTGGCGACGAGGGCAAGCTGCGCGCCGTCGGGCGACCAGGCAGGCCACTGGAAGTCGCCCTGGGCAAGCATACGGCGGCTGCCCGTCTGCGGGTCGATCAGCCAGGCGGCATCGGTGTGGCCGTCAAAGTTGGCGATCAGCACCAGCCAGCGCCCATCTGGCGACCACGCCAGCCCGGCCGGGTTCTGATAGCCGGTGACGATCAGGCGCAGGTTAGAGCCGTCGGGATCCATGAGATACAAATTGAACTTGGCCGAGAGCGCCGCCACGACGCCGCGATTAGGCGAGCCAGGCGACCCATCCCAGGCGATGGTGGAGCCGTCCGGCGACCAATCGACATAGGCCGCGAGAGGGATTTTGGTCGGGAACCACGTGACATCGCTGGTGCCGGGCGTAAACCAGTAGAGCTTGGTCTCCAGTTGATTGCCATTGGTGGCGAAGGCACGCTGCATATCTGGTGCCCAGGCAAAGATGCCTGTCTCGCCACTATCCGTAGGAATCACACCGTCGAGGAGCGGGCTGATGGTCTGGGTCTTAAGATCGTAGGCGCGCAAGTAGTCTTTTTGTGCCTTACCGGTTTCAATCGGCGGTAGGCAGGAGGCGATAAATCCAAGACGATTATCAGGCAGCCGCATCGGTCGCCGCACATCAAAGCGTACACAGCCCAGCTCCTCAGGAATGGGCAGTTGATCGCCGAGGACACCGTCGGGCGTCAGCCAGTACAGGCGTGAAACCGTCGGCGGGGTGAGCGCATAGGACTGAACGACCAGCCCTTGGGGCAGCCAGGCCAGGCCCGTATAGTCGCCAAACGGCGCAGCGAGGCGCTGCACCGGCACGGGCGTCGCCGTGATCTCAGTATTGGATAGTGGTTGAGGAGACATGGTACATCCTGTGATAAGCAGACAGAAGGCCAGCAGGCCACACAGCTGGAAGCGGAAGACACGGCTCATCGGGCTACCGTCCCATCCTTAATGTGGTAGGAGCCATCGGATGTAAAGGTTGTACCGTCCAACAGGAGCAACGTTCCGTCTGGCTTAACCACCACCCCATCCGGCAGCATTCGCGTTCCATCGAGCAAAACAGCTACCCCGGTAGATAACACGATGGTGCCGTTATCTAAGGTAATCGCACCAGTGAGCGGATCGAGGCGAATATCGGGAGGTACCAGCGATTGAATAACTCCCGCTTCAACGCCTTTGGCCATGTAGTAGGTCGGCCCATGGGTCATGATGATATCCCCAGTGCCAGGTGGCGGTGGAACGAGCGGGGGTGTTAAGGTGGATGACGTATTGCGCTGAGGCGCTCCGGCGGAGTCAGTGTAGATATCCAGCGGTAGAACTAAGCTGCGCGGATCGAAGAACCAGGCACCCAGCTCTGGGGTGAACCACGTCGATACTTCTTGGGCAAGCGATCCGCCACTCTCCATTACTGTAGTAAGCAACAGTTTGGCCGCTTCCTCATTGCCCACCAGATACTCACCCAACCAGAGTGGCACTGTCGCCCCCGCCATGACACCAGCGCCGATTATATAGGAGTGCTTCCCGCCGTAGCGCCCCACAAAGTCGACACCACCGTTCTCGATGCGGGCGATAAAGCGGTACATGTTGCCGTAGCCGGTGAACTGGCGGATCAAGTCGCCCTCAGCGGTGCCGACAGGCGGCGTACCAATGAGCCGATCCGTGGTACTAACACCGTAGTCCACACCCAACTGCTCAGCCAGCGCCCACAGCGGCAACAGTTTTTGTTTATCCAAACCTTTGTCCTTGCCCTCGAAAAAGCGCTGCCAGGCATCGGCGGCACCGCCACAGTGATTGAATCCTGGGGACACGTGACCGCCAGTCTCGTGAAGCACGCGACCATTCTGCATGGCCTCGAGGACGCCGGCGTCGGCCCAGGAAGCCCAGGAGCCGCGCGCCATATGGTCCAGCGTCGGCGACTCATCGAAAAAGGCGATGATGTCCTGAATATTGTGAAACCAGTTCGGGGTGTTGGCGCGG
>JABXJS010000194.1 GCA_013538855.1 Herpetosiphonaceae bacterium | reverse complement strand
TGCCGTAACGGCCATCTACGGCATGGTTCGGGCTATCCCGCTCGCACCGTACCGACCCTACACGCCACCCGAGCCAATCCTGTGATCTACTGAGTATGGCCAGGAGGATGTCGGCATCGAGGCGGGCAAGCTCGCGCTGACGCTGATTCGCTCCCTGCTGCCACCGCATATGGCGGCGGCCATGAGCGACGACGAGCGCGCCTCTTTTGATTTTGTGGCCGCCAAGGAGGACCTGGCGCGGCTGGCTACGCGGCTCGCCTTTGGGCCATCCACCGCCTCACTGGTCAAGGCCGCCGAAGAGCGCGGCATCCCCTGGCTGCGGCTCAACGAGCACTCGCTGGTGCAGTTTGGCCACGGCAAGTACCAGCAGCGCATCCAGGCCACCATCACCTCGCGCACCAGCCACATCGCTGTCGAGATCGCCCAGGACAAGCAGATCACCAACCAGCTGCTGGAGCGCGCCGGGCTGCCCGTGCCGCGCCAGCGTGTGGTGCGCACCCTCGATGGCGCGCTGGAGGCCGCGCGCAAGCTGCGCTACCCGCTGGTGGTCAAGCCGCTCGACGCCTCGCACGGCCGCGGCATCACCATCGGCGTCACCGACGAGGAGCAGGTGCGCGTGGCCTTCGCCAACGCCCAGGAGCACCGCAGCTATGTGATCCTAGAGGAGTACATCCAGGGCAGCGACCACCGCGTACTGGTGATTAACGGCGAGGTTGTGGCCGTCTCCGAGCGCGTGCCCGGCCACGTGGTCGGCGATGGCGTGCACACGCTGGCCGAGCTGATCGAGATCGTCAACAGCGATCCGCGCCGCGGCGTCGGCCACGAGAATGTGCTCACGCGCCTGGAGATCGACCACCAGGCCCAGCGCTTGATGGATCAGGCTGGCGTCACCGCCGCGACCGTGCTGGAGGATGGCCGCATCTTCTACCTGCGCTCGACCGGCAATCTCTCCACCGGCGGCACCGCCATCGACCGCACCGACGATATTCACTACGAGAATGTGCAGATCGCCTGCCGCGCTGCGCAGGTGGTGGGCCTGGATGTGGCCGGCATCGACTTCATCACGCCCGACATCAGCCGCCCGGTCAGCGAGGTCGGCGGCGGCATCGTCGAGGTCAACGCCGCACCGGGATTCCGCATGCACGTCGCGCCCTCAGAGGGCCAGCCGCGCGATGCGGCCGGGCCGGTGCTCGACATGCTCTTCCCGCCTGGCACGCCGACGCGCATCCCAATCGCCGCCATCACCGGCACCAACGGCAAGACCACCACCGCGCGCATGACCGCGCACATCCTGAAGATGTCCGGCTACCACGTGGGCCTCACCACGACCGATGGCATCTACGTCGATGGCGAGCGCATCGCGCGCGGCGACATGACCGGCCCCACCTCCGCCCGCATCGTGCTGCGCGATCCCACCGTCGACGCAGCGGTGCTGGAGACGGCGCGCGGCGGCATCCTGCGCGAGGGCCTGGGCTTCGAGCGCGCCGATGTTGGCGCGGTGCTCAACATCAGCGCCGACCACCTGGGCCTGCGCGGCATCGACACCCTCGACGATATGGCCCGCGTCAAGTCGCTGGTCGTCGAGATCGTGCCGCGCGATGGCTGGGCGGTGCTCAACGCCGACGACGAGCGCGTCGCCAAGCTGGCCGACCGCATCAAGGCCCAGCCGTTCTTCTTCTCGTTCGATCCAACCAACCGGCTGGTCAGCGAGCAGGTGCGCCAGGGCGGGCGCGCCATCGTCATCGAGCAGGGCGTCAACGGCGATATGATCACGCTCTACGACCGCGGCCGCCATATTCCGCTGCTGTGGACGCATCTCATCCCAGCAACGCTCGAAGGGCGCGCCAAGTTCAACGTGGCCAACGCCATGGCCGCCGCCGCAATGGCCTACGCGCTCGGCATCAGCATCGAGAATATTCGCCAGGGCCTGCGCACCTTCAGCACATCGTTCTACCAGACGCCAGGCCGCCTGAATATTTTCGACGAGCATCCGTTCCGCGTCATTGTGGACTATGGGCACAACGCCGCCGCAATCAGCGGCCTGGTTGACCTAGTTGGCCAGCTGCCCCACGACGGCCGCACGATCTGCGTGGTGTCGGTGCCCGGCGACCGCCGCGACGACGACGCCCGCGAGATCGGCCGCATCATCGGCGGCGGCGGCTTCGACCAGATCATCATCAAAGAGGACTACCGGCTGCGCGGGCGCAGCGAGGGCGAGATGCCCGGCTTCATCCGTGAAGGGCTAGAGCAGGCAGGCGTCGCCAGCGCTGTGGTTAGCTACATCCGCTATGAGCACGATGCCGTCACCAAGGCCCTGAGCATGGCCGAGCGCGGCGACCTTGTGCTGCTGTTCGCCGATGAGCCAACCGATGTGTGGAAGCAGGTCATCTACTGGGGCAAAGAGCGCACCAGCGATAATGCGGCCATCGGCAGCGTCGCCCAGGCCGAGCCAGCCGCGCCGCCCGCCGCTGTGCCAGAGACACCGATCGTCAATGCGCAGCCCGTCTCGATGCAGCCCTCGCCGGCCGAGCATCCGATCTTCCCCGGCGAGGGCGAAGATTAGAAGTCACACCACAGCGCTATGAGAGAGGGACCAGGACAGAAGCTACGCAATCCAGCCGATTGCATGCCTCGACCGCAATCGGCTGGAAGGAGCGCTCTAATGTTGGCTGTGCGCATATGTATTCGCTGGGTCTGTATCGCTAGCGCTATCGCTCTCCTGTGGGCATGTGGCAACGCCCGCCCACAGCCAAACGCGATCCGCATCGGCGTGATCGCGCCATTTACTGGCCCCGCCGCTGAGACCACAGGCCGCGCCACCCGCGAGGGGGCCAGCCTGGCCGCCCAGCAGTTCAACGACAGCGGCGGTATCCTGATCAACGGGCAGCCCTACTCGGTAACGCTGATCTTCGGCGATGACGAGGGCGATGTCGATGTCGGCCTGGACGCCGCCCAACACTTGATCAACGAGGAGCATGTGATCGCCCTGATCGGCCCGCAGGCCAGCAGCATCGCTATTCCCGTCGCCGACCTCGCCGAGCAGCGCCACATTCCCATGATCTCGCCGCTCTCGACCAACAGCGCCACCACCGCGAACAAGCAGTTTGTGTTCCGCATCGGCTTCATCGATGAGGTCCAGGGCGATGCGATGGCCCGCTTTACTCGCCTCAAGCTCAATAACCAGCGCGCCGCCGTGCTCTACGAGCGCGGCAACGCCTACAACAGCGGCCTGGCGCAGATCTTTCGCGATGCCTTTAGCGCCGACGGCGGTGAGATCGTCGCCTTTGTGGACTACGCCAAGGGCACCACCAACTTCGCGCCGTACCTCGAACCCATCCGCGACGCCCAGCCCGATGTGCTCTTTATGCCTAACCTCTCTGAGGACAGCATTCCACAGGGCCTCCAGGCCCGCACCATGGGCATCACCGCCACCTTTGTTGGCAGCGATGCCTGGACCGGCTGGCGCACCGCCGCGCACCCAGAGTTCGACGGCTCGTTCTACTCGCAGCACTGGACACCAGAGCTGCCAACCCAGACAAGCCAGGATTTTGTGCGCAAATACCGCCAGCACTACAGCCGCGATCCACTCGTGACATCGGCCCTGACCTACGATGCGACAACGCTGCTGCTGACGCAGATCCAGGCCCGCCAGAGCCTCGATCCCAGCGTGCTGCGCGCTGCGCTGGCCAGCACCCAAGGCTTCAACGGCGTTACTGGCCCAATCACCTATAATAATAGCGGCGACCCGCGCAAAAACGTGGTCATCCTGAAGATCCAGCAGGGCAAGGCGACATTTTATCAAAGCCTTAATCCGTAGCCTAGCAATGAAGCGCTGAAGCTATGTTTTGGAAGAAAAATCTCACATTCCGGCTCGCAAGCACCTTCCTAGGCGTCGGCCTGGTGGCCATCGTCATCTTGGGCAGCTTTGCCCTGCTCGTCAGCACAAGCGTGGTGCGCTACGCTGTCGGCGAGCAGCTCAACACCGTGGCCGATCTCAAGGCCCGCGAGCTCCAGCGCTGGTTCGACGATCAGCGCGACGAGGTTGAGACGCTCGCCCGCTCGCAGGTGGTCAAAGATCTCACCGCCGAGCTGATCGCCAGCCCCCAGGGGCGGCTCTCCGAGGTGCGCCGCAGCCTGCGCCAGCTGCTCGATCCGGTGGTGATCGATGAGGGCCGCCTCAGCGAGATCTTCATCATGGATAGCACTGGCAAGGTCGTGTTCTCCACCCAGCCCTTCCACGAGGGCGAGAGCCATACCCAAGAGCAGTTTTTTACCGCTGGCCTCAATAGTGTGTTTGTCCAGCACATCTACGCCTCGCCAGTGACGCTGAAGCCCGAGATGACCGTCGCCGCACCGCTCAATGGCGACAGCGGCACCCTCGGCGTTATCGCCGCCCACGTCAACCTCCAGCGCCTCGATGAGATTGTGCTCGAGCAGAGCGAGCTAGGCTCCACCAGCGAAACATACCTGATCGACTCAGCCAACGAGTTTGTCTCTAGCCAGCGCTTCGGCCGCGCCAATGTCACGCAGATGGCCCAGAGCCAGGGCATCGAGGCCGCCCTTAGCGGCAGCAGCGGCGTGGACTCGTACACCAACTACGCCGGGCAGCCGGTGATCGGGGCCTATCGCTGGCTCGATAACCAGCAGCTCGCGCTGATCACCGAGATCAGCCAGGCCGAGGCCCTGGCCCCCGCCCGCCGCGTCGCCTGGATCATCACCGGCGTGGGCATGGTCGTGGGCCTGATCAGCATGCTGCTGATCGTGCTGCTGGCCCGCCAGATCACCCGCCCGATCGCCGCCCTCACCAGAAGCGCCGCCCAGGTCGCCGCTGGCGATCTCTCGGTGCAGGCCGAGATCCTCTCGAACGACGAGATCGGCACGCTCGCCAAGACGTTCAATACCATGACCAGCCAGCTCCAGCAGCTCTACACCGGCATGGAGGAGAAGGTCGCCGAGCTAGCCCAGACCCAGGCCCAGCTCCAGCAGAGCGAGGAGTCCTACCGCTCGTTCATCGACTCGGCCCCAGAGGGCCTGTTCCAGGTCACGGCCAGCGGCACCTGGCTGCGCGCCAACCCCGCCCTCGCCGAGCTGGCCGGCTTCCGCGATCCCATCCAGTTCACCGCCGAGGTCGATTGGAGCAGCCTCTATGTCGATACCGATGCACGCCAGCAGCTGATCAGGCTGCTCGATGAGCACGGCGAGGTGCGCAACTTCGAGACGCGCTTCTACCGCCAAGACGGCAACATTATCTGGGTCTCGTGCTCCGCCCGCGCCGTCTACGACGAGCAGCGCAAGGTGCGCTACTACGAGGGCTTGGTGCAGGATGTCACCGCCCGCAAGGAGGCCGAGGCGGCCGTCGCCAGCTATCGCGAGCGCCTGGAGGAGCAGGTCGAGGAGCGCACGCGCGATCTGCGCCTCGCCAACCAGCGCATGACCGAGGTCGCCGCCGAGCTGCGCGATAAAAACCTGCACCTCCAGCGCGGCCTGGCCCTGGCCCACGACATCCAGCTGGGCATGCTGCCCGATCTGCCGCCGTGGGATACGTCGCGCCTGCAAGCCTTCGGCCGCTCGCTGCCCTCCGATGAGGTCGGCGGCGACTTCTACGCCTTCCTGCAGTTCAATCCCAACCACATCGCGGTGGCCATCGGCGATATCTCGGGCAAGGGCGTCGGGGCCGCGCTGATGATGGCGCTCACGATCAGCACGCTTGAGGAGCGCGCCCGTCTCGGCGCGACGCCCGCCATCCTGCTCCAGGCGCTGGAGCGCAATCTCAAGTCGCGGCTCAAGGCCAACGCCATGAACGCCGCGCTGCTCTATCTGTCGATCGATCTGCAGACCAACACGGTCCATGCGGCCAACGCCGGCATGATCGCGCCGCTCTATATCCACAACCGTCAGGTCAGCTACCTCGATGTCGCCGGTATGCCGCTGGGCACCGATCTCTTCGTCCCACGCAACGAGGTGAGCGTCACGCTGCAGCCCGGCGACAGCCTGCTGCTCATCAGCGACGGCGTCGTCGAGGCCCACAATAACCAGCGCGAGCTGTGGGGCTTCGAGCGCCTAGAGGCCGCGATCATCCAGCACCTCGACCAGGCCACGCCGCAGCTCACCGTCGATGCCATCCTGCAGGAGGTCGCCCTGTGGATGCAGCAGGCCGACCAGCACGACGATATCACGCTCGTCTGGCTGCACGTCCCCGACGAGGCCGAGCGCCAGCTGCAGGACACGGCCCTGCAGCAAACACCTATGCTCCAGGTGCTCGGCTAGCCGCTCCTCGGGCCATCCCGCGTAGCCCTGTGGTGCCGACAGGCCACAGCAGCAGCGCCGTCCACCGACCCCGCCCACGCCGCGCTAGCCGCCAACCATCCACGGCCCGCTTTTCAGAAAAATTGCGCCCTGCCCGCCTGCGCACAGCTCAGACGGCCGGGTCGGCTCCGGCGGCGTCCCGCTCCTCGCACGCCCAGCCGCCCTGTGGTCATCCCACGTAGCCCTGTGCCGCCGACAGGCCACAGCAGCAGCGTCGTCCACCGACCCCGGCCACGCCGCGCTAGCCTCCAACCATCCACGGCCCGCTTTTTCAGGAAAATTGCGCCCTGCCCGCCTGCGCACAGCTCAGACGGCCGGGTCGGCTCCGGCGGCGTCCCGCTCCTCGCGCGCCCAGCCGCCCTGTGGCCATCCCACGTAGCCCTGTGCCGCCGACAGGCCACAGCAGCAGCGTCGTCCACCGACCCCGCCCACGCCGCGCTAGCCTCCAACCATCCACTGCTGCCGCATTCTTAAAAAAATAACACCGCAGCGGATAAACCACTGCGGTGCACAGAGCGGCAAGTTAGCGCTGTGGCTGAGCCATACGGCGCAACACCAGCACGCCGGAGACAAGCGCGATGGCGGCGAGCGCCAGCAGCAGCGCGGTGCTCTGGGCGGCGCTTGAGGCGGCGGCGGTGCTTGGCAGCTGCGCCACCGGAGCGGCCGACTGGAGCAGCAGCGGCTCGGCGTAGCTGGTCGGGCGGCGCTCGGGCGTGTTGAGGAAGCCGCCGTCGGCCGGGCGCGCGCCAAAGTAGAGGCGCTGGCCGTCGCGCTTGAGAATATCGTACTCAGGGATGGGCTGGCTCAGGTCGATGCCAAAGACCGAGCAGCCCTTGGTGGCGCTGATGTCCTGCTCCACGCCGACCTGCCAGGCCGCAGCGCCGCAGGTGCCCGGCTGCGCCGAGTTCAGGAAGGCGGCCATATCGTCGACGAGCGGCGTCAGGGCGATGGAGTTGATCATAAACAGCGCGTCGTAGGTGTCGGCGAGCGTCGCGTTCGGCTCACCGATGGTGTAGGTGCCGGCGACGTGAAAGTTCAGCAGCTTGGTGCTACAGCCAGCGTCGGCGAAGATCGGCTGATCGAGCGCCCAGTCCTCGGCGGCGAGCGTAAAGGTACGCTGCACAAACTGATCGTTGGGGCGCGGCTCACAGCCCTCGCTTGTCCACGTGCCAACCACAGCGGGCTGCGCCGCATGCGCCTGCACAGCAACGCCAAACACCAAAACCAGACCAACCAGAAGCGTCAAAAAAGAATGTCGTGACCGCATAGAGCTGTGACCTCAAAACCTAGAAAGAGAGAACGGGAGGCGGCCGCTGCATGCTTCAGCCGCCCTGCTCGCCATGACGTGCTCTCGATTGTAGAGAGGTCGCGCTGCCTGGTCAAGAGCGCACTTTAAAGTGGCCTAGTTACTTTAAAGTGGCTATGGGAGCGTCTCCGCGCTACTTTTTGTAGGTGCGGCCCTTCCACTGCACACCCACGCCGCGCCAGATGCGCCAGGCGGCCATGGCGCTGATCGCCATGTACGCGGCCAGCCCCAGCGGGAACAGCAGCCCGTAGCGCCGCGGCAGCCGATAGAGCCGCCGCACGAAGTCGCCCCAGCTCCAGGCGGCAAACCCAGCCACTGCGCCTGCTACGCGCCACAGGCGGCGGCGCTGGCGCGCAGGCCAGCGGCGCAGCTGCGCCCACAGCGCGGCGAGCAGCAGCAGCGGCGGCGTCAGCGCCACGATGATCTGGCGCATCCCGGCCCAGGTGGAGCGCAGGCCGCCGTTGCGCAGGCCGGCGATGGCGTTTTTCATCAGGCCCTCGCGCACCTCCGCGCCGCTGGTGTACATGCGCACGCGCAGCACGGCGCTGCCATCGACGGCGCGCATGCGCCCGCCAGCGCGCACGATCGCCTGCGCCAGCTCCACATCCTCCAGCACCTGATCGTACACGGCGCGATGGCCGTCGGCGCGCTCGTACAGCTCGCGGCGCACCAGGATAAACTGGCCGTTCGCCAGCACCACGCCCGAGCCAGGCCGATTGACCTTGTGCAGCGGAAAGGCGGCCTGGATCATCGACAGAAAGGCGGGCATGATCGTGCGCTCCCAGAAGGTGCCCAGCTCCATAAACGGCATCAGCGTGAGCAGATCGAGCTGGTGCTGCTGGGCGTAGGCCAGCGCGGCGCTGACGAGGCGCGGCTGCGGCTTGGTGTCGGCATCGAGAAACAGCAGCCAGTCGCTGGCGGTGGCCTGCGCGCCCTGCCAGCAGGCCCAGCACTTGCCCTTCCACTCCGGCGGCAGCGGCGCGCTGGGCAGCACCTGCATGCGCTCGGCCTCGGCGTGGGCCTGAAGCCGCGCCAGCACAGCCGCGGTGGCGTCGGTCGAGTGGTCGTCGATCACGGTCAGGCGCAGCGGGCCATACGTCTGCGCCAGCACGCCGCCGGCCGACAGCGCGAT
Organism: Herpetosiphonaceae bacterium; assembly: GCA_013538855.1. Lineage (GTDB taxonomy): Bacteria > Chloroflexota > Chloroflexia > Chloroflexales > Herpetosiphonaceae > OHK22. Next base: position 1,037 of record JABXJS010000194.1, on the reverse strand, counting down.
CGAGCGCTCCTCGTTGCGCGCCGGGATGATCACGGCCACGCTGGGGCTGCCGCTCGGCTGCGCGTCAGCGTCGAGCGCCGGAATATGGCGCAGCATCCAGGCGTCGCGCACCAGCAGCGCCAGGCAGGCCGCGCCCAGCAGCACCAGGACAGTCAGCATGCGGAGACTCCTCATCGTAAAAACGTCAAAAAAGACAGGCCAGCGCGCCAGCACGCCAAAGCCGCTCCCAACTAGCTTCGCATGCCGACGCGCCGACCTGGAGCTACGGATGGTCGCCGTCCGGCAGCATTCCGGCGGCTGCCAAGGCATCCCCAGCCCTGCGCCGCCACCGCCAGATTGCACGACTCATCGGTAGTACCTGTGTGTACGCACGGCCGCGCCGCATGGATGAGCGCCCTCGATAGCGCCCTGGTCTCAAAAACTGCTAGCGAAGCGCTAGGGCTGGCGCTTGTAGCGCGTGTGTGCGCCTGCTATGCTCACAGCAGCGACAATACAATAGTACCCCATTCCACAGGTAAACCCGCTTACGGTATAGTTTTTGGTAGAGGAAAATGGTATACTGGCTTACGCCACAATTACTCAACTACAGTAGCCCACACAAGGATTTACTGATGGATATACCAAAAATCTTCACAATTGGCCACTCAAATCATTCTTTTGATTTTTTTCTAACACTACTTCAAGAATTCAACATCAACTGCATTATTGATGTGCGGAGTATGCCATTTAGCAAAGTGGCACCACAATTTAATAAGAAAATCTTGCATCAAGGCTTGAAGCGTAGCGCCATCAGTTATATGCACTTTGGGGCAGAGTTTGGCGCACGGCACACAGATAGCTCTGTTCTAGATAAAGATGGCAAAGTCGACTTCAAAAAAGTGCGTCGGCTGGACGTGTTTCGAGCGGGTGTCGATAGATTACGCAGCGGCGTTGAGCAAGGCTCAGTAGATCACAGGACTCCCTGGGGCCAGGGTAAACGGTGTGGCGGCCGAATCGTGCGGTATCCTTTGTGGTGCCAACCAAGAAAGGAACCGTGC